>JBMZST010000016.1:0-13522 GCA_049623265.1 Porticoccaceae bacterium | reverse complement strand
CCCAGTGCAGCCACATAGGGGTTGGCTGCTACCTGCAGTATGGTGATGCCACTACCCAGCACAAACAGAGAGCCGAGGAAAAGCACATAGACATTCAAATCCGCCGAAGGGAAAAACAGCAGGCAACCCAGAGCAGTGGTCAGCAGACCAACAACAATGCCGTACTGGAAACCAATTTTATCGATCAGGCGATTCGCAATTGGCGACACAATAAAGTAGGCACCAAAAAAGCAGAACTGCACCAGCATGGCCTGGGTGTAGTTGAGATCAAATGAATCTTTAAGGAAGGGGATTAAAATATCGTTGAGAACTGTGATAAATCCCCAGAAGAAGAACAGAAAGGTCATTGCCACAAAGGCAAATTTTTGTGTTTCTGGCTCCTGGCCACCCACCGCTGTTGCTGTTGAATTTCCCGATGCTGAACCGGCCATGCGAACCCCCTATTAAACTAAAAAGTTGTTGTTTTATTAGCCATCTAGAGTAATTTGGCCGCGCTGGCCATGCAACTGATGATTGCCTGCCCATGGCAGTTTAGTCGCAAGATAGAGCTATTTTGTCGTCTTTGGCGGTGGGCCTGACTATTTGTCTTCAGAGAGCATCAGTCGCATCACTTTTTTCAGGCCGTTGTGGCGGGCGCGCATCTCATCCAGATTTTCTGGATCGCTGATCCAGTGGTACACAATACCAATCACAGAGGCACAGTACTGGTCGGCAATCAGTTCGGGGGAGACCGCCGCTGAGGTCTGTCCCTGGGCAATACAGTCCTCCACCCAGCGAATCACATCGGCACGACGGCGCTCATGAATACCTAAAATAACTGGCTGCAAGGGGGACTCGGGCGTGAGCGACTCAAACCAAAGACGGTAAAAGGCCTCTACATGCTTGGGCGCCTCCTCACAAAAGGCAATATGGGCATCCAGCGCCGCCGCCATGGCGGCATAGCCATTTTTACCCTTGGTTACCCCGGTGAGTTCCGCCAGCCACTCATCGCCCACAGAGCGCAGCACAAAATCAAAGAGCCCAGTTTTATTGCCAAACCTGTAACCAGCCAAACCGCGAGAATAGCCGGCTTTTTCGCCTACATCTTTCAGTGTCGCCTGCTCGGCGCCGCGCTCAACAATCAAGTCGATCGCCGCCTCTAACATTTTAGCGTCGGAGATTTCTTTGCGCTCGACCTGAGTAAGGCGAAGAGCTTTAGCCATACTGTTAATTCCTGTATATGTTGCCCTGAAAGACCATGCTTACATATTGCGGCGGTACTGGCCACCCACATCAAACAGCGCATTAGTAATCTGCCCCAGTGAGCAGCAGCGCACCGCTTCCATCAGCACTTCAAAGCCATTGTCACCCTGACGCACGGCATCCTGAAGCTTCTTAAGCATGACCTCAGAGGAATCACTGTGCTCAGCATGAAACTTTCTGAGACGAGTGATCTGGCTTTTCTTCTCGTCGTCAGTAGAGCGAGCCAGTTCAATTTCCACATCGGTCTCTTCGGCTTCACTGAGGAAGGTATTGACCCCAACTATGGGCAGCGAGCCATCGTGCTTTTTATGCTCATAGAACATAGACTCCTCCTGAATCTTGCCCCGCTGGTATCCGGTCTCCATCGCACCCAGCACACCACCGCGATCAGAAATCTTCTCAAACTCCTGCAGCACTGCCTCTTCTACCAGGTCGGTCAGCTCATCAATAATAAACGCACCCTGGCTGGGGTTTTCATTTTTAGCCAGACCCCATTCCTGATTAATAATCAGCTGGATAGCCAGGGCCCGGCGCACCGACTCTTCGGTGGGCGTGGTAATGGCCTCATCATAGGCATTGGTGTGCAGGCTGTTGCAGTTGTCGTAAATAGCAATCAAGGCCTGGAGCGTGGTGCGAATATCGTTAAAGTTCATCTCCTGAGCGTGCAGCGAGCGCCCCGAAGTTTGAATATGGTACTTCAGCTTTTGACTACGGGCATTGGCACCGTAACGGTCGCGCATAGAAGTCGCCCAGATACGCCTGGCCACACGACCCATAACCGTGTACTCCGGATCCATGCCGTTGGAGAAGAAAAATGACAGATTGGGCGCGAAATCATCAATATCCATACCGCGCGCCAAATAGGCCTCAACAAAGGTAAAGCCATTGGACAAAGTAAATGCCAGCTGGGAGATGGGGTTCGCCCCAGCCTCGGCAATATGGTAGCCAGAGATAGAGACCGAGTAAAAATTGCGGATGGCATGGTCAATAAAGTACTGCTGCATATCGCCCATCATGCGCAGGCTAAATTCCGTGGAAAAAATACAGGTATTCTGCCCCTGGTCCTCTTTGAGAATATCCGCCTGCACTGTGCCGCGCACTCGGGTTAACGCATTGGCGCGAAGCTCAGCGTACTCAGCCTCATTAGGCTGGCGTTTGTGTTCAGCGACAAATTGATCAACCTGCTGGTCGATAGCAGTATTGAGGAACATGGCCAAAATGGTCGGTGCCGGACCATTGATGGTCATGGATACCGAGGTCATGGGATCGCAGAGGTCAAAGCCATCGTAGAGGGCTTTCATATCCTCTAGGGTGCAGATCGACACACCGGCATTGCCCACCTTGCCATAGATATCTGGGCGCTCGTCTGGGTCCCAGCCATAGAGGGTTACTGAGTCAAAGGCTGTAGACAGTCTTTTCGCATCACTGTGCTCAGACAGCGCCTTAAACCGTCGATTGGTCTTAAAGGCATCGCCCTCGCCGGCAAACATCCGCGCCGGGTCTTCACCTTCGCGCTTAAAGGGGAATACGCCTGCCGTATAGGGGAATTCGCCGGGAAGGTTTTCCAACATCAACCATTTCAACAGCTCACCATGATCTTGCGTGCGCGGCAGTGATACGCGAGAAATCTTATTGCCGGAGAGAGAGGTAGAATTCAGCCTGGTAGTGATCTGTTTGCCATTGGGCAGCACATCAACCTTCTCATCACCGGAATAGGTCTCGACCACCGAGGGCCAGTTCTCCAATAGATCGGCAGCTCTGCCCTCCATATCTTTTGCCCGGCTGGCAATCAGCTGATCAATTTCTGCGGGCGCCTCGGCTCCCGCATCACTAAGCATGGCTTTGGCAGCGGCCAACTGCTGTTGTTCGCGGGCCAGACCGGCCTGCACAGCGACATTGCTATGATAATTGCGCACCACTGCGGCAATCTCTGCGAGGTAACGCTGGCGCTCGGCGGGCACCACAACGGATTTTTCTGATGAGGTGCGGATAGTCACAGGAGCCAGATGCTGATTGAATTGACGTAGACCTCTGGCCTGAAGCAGAGCCAGCAATTCCTGATAGGCTGCGGTGACTCCGTCGTCATTAAACCTTGAGGCAATGGTGCCGAATACCGGCATAGTATCTGGTGACTGATCCCAGGCTTCACGATTGCGTTGCATCTGCTTGCACACATCGCGATAGGCGTCATCGCTGCCTTTGCGGTCAAATTTATTAATTATGGCCAGCTCGGCATAGTCCAGCATATCAATTTTTTCCAACTGACTCTGGGCACCGAATTCCGGAGTCATCACATAGATAGGCACATCCACAAAAGGCACAATACCCGCATCGCCCTGACCAATACCCGGGGTCTCTACCACTACTAGGTCAAACCCACCCAGACGCATAGCGCTAATAATATCGGTCAAAGACTCAGGCACTTCACCAGTTGCACCTCTGGTACCTATGGAGCGCATATAGATATTAGAGTGATAGATAGAATTCATGCGGATGCGGTCACCCAACAGGGCGCCGCCAGTTTTACGTCTGGTGGGGTCAATGGCCAGCACCGCGATCTTTAACTGGTCGGCACTGTCCTGGCGGAAACGACGTATCAGCTCATCTGTCAAAGATGACTTGCCGGCACCACCAGTGCCGGTAATGCCCAATACCGGCACCCTATTATTTAAGAACTGGGCCTGCTCACGAATGGATCCCAGCTGTTGATCATCCAGTTCGCCGCGCTCAATCGCAGTAATTAGAGTAGCCAAATTACGCAGGCCGCCCTCGGCGATATTGAGATTCTTTGACTCTGTGGTGATTGGCGATCCCGAGTGCAGTGAGCTGCGCTGGATCATATCCTCAATCATACCCACCAAGCCGATATTCTGCCCGTCGTGAGGGGAGTAAATGCGCTCTACGCCATAGGCCTGAAGCTCAGCGATTTCCGCCGGAACAATGACCCCACCACCACCGCCAAACACACGAATATGCTCGGCGCCCGCCTGTTTTAGCAGATCTATGGCGTATTTAAAGTACTCCACATGACCACCCTGGTAGGAGCTGATAGCAATGGCCTGGGCGTCCTCTTGCAAAGCCGTCTCAACCACCTCGGCTACTGAGCGGTTGTGAGCTAGATGTATCACCTCTACGCCAGCTCCCTGCAGTATGCGCCGCATAATATTAATCGACGCATCGTGGCCATCAAAAAGACTGGCGGCAGTAACAAAGCGCAGTGGCGGTGTTGCCTCCTGAGGATTTGCGTCAGTCGCAGACAATTTGTCTATTTTGGCTGAGGGCTTATTCATAGTAGCTCCGGGCATAAAAACCTGTCATTAGCCCAGTAGTCTAATAATCTTGCTTGCTGCATGCAAGTAAGTTGATTATCCAAAAAGACAGGGGCTAGCTTAGCTCAGCCTCGGCGTACTGGTGGTAATCGGCAATAGCCAGACCTGAAGCCACACTGGTAAAGGGATCGTGCTCTACCACCTTGCCTGCAAACTGATTGTCGAGAATATCCTTTACCGCCGGAATTAATGAGGAGCCCCCAGTTCGCAGCACCAGATCTATCTCTGCTGCCCGATAACCCGCCTTGTCTAATATTTTGGTAATAGCCTGTTCAAATTCAAATAGCAGCGGTGCAATCATGGCTTCAAACTCCCAGCGCTCCACCTCTACCTGGATATCAATTTCAGCAATATCCAGCACTGCCACATCACAGAGAGACAACTCCGCCTTAAAGGCTTTGATCGCCTCAAATACCTGATAGCTGTAGTTCTGCTGAATAAGGTCATAGAGTCGTTTAAATTTATCGGCCGCCATATCCGACTGGGCCATACGCTGCATCACCGGGGCGGTATATTTATTTTGATTGAGCATATAGCTGACTGGCCAGTTGATCAGCAACTCTTCGTACTCACCAAAGGGAAATAGAGTATCCACCGGTGAGCCATCCACCACACGGCTCCAGCGTTCGCCTTTACCCAGCAGGGGAAATATCAGTTCGCGAAAAATACACTGGTCAATTCTATCCCCACCCAGGGCAATACCATGGGTTGCTTCAACCTCAAAACTTGAACCGCGGCGGCGCAGTACGCTGAAGTCCAGAGTGCCACCACCGAAATCTACGGTCAGCACCAACTCATCGCGACTCTGGGGATTATTGTGCAAATAGCTGATAGTCGCCGCCGTGGGTTCGGGGCAAAAGGACTGCTGGCTAATTCCCGCATGACCATAGGACTCGGCCAGACGCTGCAGAGCAATATTGTTGCGCTCATCACCACTGCCCTCGAAATTAACCGGGTGGCCTATGCAAGCATGGCTGACCGATTTCCCCAGGGCCGCCTCTAGAGCTTGGCGAATACCCAATAGAATCGGCGTCACCAGCGCCACCAGACGAAACGATCGGTCAAAGATCGCTATGCGATCATTCAGTCTGTCACCCAATAATCTCTTGGTACCGCGAAACAATCTACCCGGCAAGCTGCCATCATTAAATGACTGCCCATATACCTTATTGGTGTCAGACTCCCCGGGGCCGCCCATGGCACTCTCACCACCCCCAGTACTAGTGCGCTCCTCACCCAACAACTGAGCGCTGAGCTCCACTTTGCGCCCTCGGTTGCCACTGATATAGCTATCGATCGCCTGCTGGCCAATGGTAGAGACGTACTGTTTATCCAGATAATTGGCCGAGGGCATAATACTATCGGGCGATGCCAGTTTCACCAGCACTAGCTGCTGACCATCATAAATAGCGGCGGCACTGTTACTGGTGCCAAAGTCGATACCAATACCTAATCTGTTCTGTTGTAAATTTTGCTGCATCTGGAAGTCACTGGAGGGGCTTAAACTGTGCCTGTATTCTAAACTATTTTACGCCCTTTGAACCTGACTCAAAGCCCTGCTAGCTAATTTAGGGGTGTTGAGCCGTTTTACTGCAGCGGTTTTAAGACTACACTTCCAGACCTATAAAACCGAATAAGACTTCTTATGAGCAATTCAAAATCCGCTGTCATTGTTGGTGGCAGCCATGCCGCGGTGCAACTTATTATTAGCCTCAGACAGAATGGCTGGGAAGGTGACATTACCGTTGTCAGTGAAGAGCCCCATATGCCCTATCATCGCCCGCCCCTATCAAAAGCCTACCTGGCGGGCGATAGTAGCGAAGATCAGCTGGCGCTAAGAGCCGCTGCCGCTTATGAGAAACTGGATGTGAAATTTATGCTGGGCGTTCGGGCAAAACGCCTGGACAGCCAGAGCCATCAGCTGGAGCTGGACAACGGTCAAACCCTGGAGTTTAGCAAGCTCGCCCTATGCACTGGCGCCAGAGCCAGGCCACTGCCAATTCCCGGCGCCGATCTGCAGGGCGTTCACTATTTGCGCACCATGGACGATGTCAGAGGGATTCAGCAGTCAGCGGCCAATGCCAAAACCGCGGTGATTATCGGCGGTGGCTACATAGGACTGGAGACAGCGGCGTCCCTGAGTAAACTGGGGATCGCAGTAACTGTATTGGAGACTGAGTCGAGGCTGTTAAAGCGCGTAGCCTCAGAAACTACCTCAGCGTTTTATCTGCGCCTACATCAGGACCATGGCATCAGTATCAGATGCAACACTATGGCCACGGCCCTGGAGGGAGAGTCTGCAGTCAGCGGCGTCGTCTGTGGTGATGGTGCAAAAATTTCTGCGGATATGGTGATTATTGGCATTGGTGTTATTCCCAATACCGAGCTGGCCGCCGAGGCGGGACTAGAGGTTGATAATGGCATTCAAGTCAATGAGTTTGCCCAGACCAGCCATCCGGATATTGTGGCCGCGGGCGACTGCACCAACCACCCCAATTCGATTCTCGATACCAGATTGCGCCTGGAGTCTGTACCCAATGCCACTGAGCAGGCAAAGGCTGCCGCTGCCAGCATCTGTGGTATTGAAAAACCCTATGCCGAGCTGCCCTGGTTCTGGTCTGACCAATACGATGTAAAACTGCAAATTGCCGGGATGAACCAGGGTTATACCCATGCCGTAATCAGGGGGGATAACGCCAGCCACAGCTTCACTGTTTTCTACCTGAAAGGCGACCGGATAATCGCCGCCGACTGCATCAATCGCCCAAAAGACTTTATGATGGCGAAAAAACTGATTTTGCAGGGCACGGGTATTGATTCAAGCGCCAATTTAGCTATGCTGCTGGCCGACGAAAGTACTGAACTTAAAACCCTTATGGCGGAGTAAAAAAAATGCCGACAATCAATTTCATCGAGGCCAATGGCACTGAATACAACGTTGATATAGCCGAGGGGGTCAGCCTGATGCAGGGTGCCCTGGACAATATGGTGGAAGGCATTATCGCCGAATGTGGCGGCTGCTGTGTCTGCTGCACCTGTCACTGTATGATCGACCCCGCCTGGAGTGAAGCCGTCGGCAGCGCAGAAGCTGATGAGGCGGAGATGCTGGATATGGTCGAAAGTAGAGAGGATACTAGCCGTCTCAGCTGTCAGGTCAAAGTGACCGCCGCTATGGACGGCATGGTTGTGCGTCTGCCAGAGTCTCAATACTAAGCCGTTAACCAGCTTGCCCAAAGGCACCTTCGAGGTGCCTTTTTTATGCCCGCTGAAAACCACAGATCTGACCAGTCACAAAGCGACCCCACTTTTCTGATATTCAAGCTATAGTATGGGACTAATGCCTCTGGCGCGCGGCTGCCGTCAGGCAAGATAAACCAAACCTCAGCTAAGCTAAGTGCATCGCACAGGATAAAAATAACAATGAATCGCCAACAAGTGCTCGACATCCTTACCGCGCCAGGTGAGCCACTGGAAATAGTGGAGACCAGTGTCTACGGTAACCCCTGCCGCACCTATAAAAACGCCCCGGCCAGTCTGCGCGACCTCTACCAGCAGACACTGACCGATGAGACCTTTATCGTTTTTAACGACGAGCGCTATAGCTTCAATCAGAGTTGGGCCATGGCCAGCGCTATAGGCCAGGCGCTGGTGCAGGATTTTGCCATTCAAAAAGGCGACCGCGTCGCCATCTGCATGCGCAACTTTCCCGAGTGGATCATAGCCTTTCAGGCAATTACCTCCATCGGGGCTATTGCCGTGGCAATGAATTCAATGTGGCAGGCCGAGGAAATTGATTACGGACTGCGCGACAGTGGCTGCAAACTGCTGATTGCTGACCAGGAGCGTATGGATCTTATCGCGCAGGCGGGAGTTGAGCTCAGCTGTGACAGCCTGGTGACCCGTGGGAATCAGGGAAATGGTTCCGCTCACTGGGAATCAATGCTAGAGAAGTTTGCCAACAGCGCTATGCCTGTAGCTGCTATTTCCCCATCTGACGATGCCATTATACTCTACACCTCAGGCTCAACCGGGCGCCCTAAAGGCGTTGTCTCTAGCCACCTGGCTGTTATCAGCGCACTGCTGAGCTTTGAGCTGGCGCTGATGGGCTTCTTTCTTATGCGAGGTGAAGCGCCAGAGCCCCCTGCCCAGCAACCCGCCACCTTGCTGGCGGTACCTCTGTTTCATGTCACCGGCTGTCACGTTATGTTCCTGATGGCATTTCGCTCCCAAACCAAGTTGGTACTTATGCGCAAATGGGAGCCTCAGCTGGCCGCCGAGCTTATTGAGCGAGAGAAAATCAGTTCATTTACCGCCCCCTCTGCCATGACTGCCGATCTTATTCACAGTGCCCAGCAGGGAGATTATGATCTGTCCACGCTGGCTATGGTTGGCGGCGGCGGTGCCGCGCGATCCCCCGAGCAGGTGCGAGGCATAGACACGACCTTTGAGAACGCCATGCCCAACACAGGCTGGGGCATGACCGAAACCAACGCCATAGGCACCACTATCGGGGGCGATCTGTATTTGCAGCGCCCGGGTAGCTCAGGCCAACCAGCCGCCGTGCTAGATATTCGCATTGCCGATGAGCAGGGCCGTACTCTGCCCCCTGGAGAGCAGGGGGAAATCCAGATTCGAGGGGCCAGTATGTTCCGCGGCTACTGGAATAACCCTGAAGCCACAGCCGACTCCCATACTGAGGGCTGGTTTAAAACCGGCGATGTGGGCTATATGGATGAGGAGGAGTATCTGTATATCGTAGACCGCATCAAGGATATGGTGATTCGCGGTGGCGAAAATATTGGCTGCGGTGAGGTAGAGGCTGCCCTGCTCGAGCACCCACAGATTCGTGAGGCTGCTGTGTACTCAGTGCCAGATGAGCGTCTTGGGGAAGAGGTAGGCGCTACCATTTACTCCGAAGGTCAGACTATTGACGACGGGGAACTGAGGGAATTCTTGGCTGCCCGGCTGGCCAAATTTAAAATTCCCAAATATATCCAGATGTCCGATAGCCTGTTGCCCAGAACAGCCTCAGAGAAAATTTACAAGCCACAGATCAAGCAGCAGGCACTGGCCGCCCTGAAACTCAGCGGCTAATTCAGGGCGCCAGTGGCTCAAAGCAGCTTTTAGCATGGTTTTTAACCACCTGATCGGCGGCAAAAACCTGGCCACTCATGGCAATATAGACACCGGCTGGCTTTGACTGCAGACCGGCTATTGCGCAGCCAATATTAAACACAGCGTCAGTGCATGAGAAGGCAGCAGGCTGCAAAGCACCGGTGAGAAAGATACATTTGTTATCTATATCGGCCAGCCATTTGGCAGTTTCTACCATGCCGTCGGTGCCATGGGTGATAAGAATGTTATCTGCCTCGGCATCCATCACAGCGCGTCGAATTTGACCGCGATGATCATCAGTCATATCCAGACTATCCAGCCGCATTAGAGGCTGCACACTGTATTCAAAGCCCACATGCATCTGCTGCAGAATATCGGCCACCACAGGCTTACCAATTTGGAACTCACTCAGGGCGTCAAAATAGATTTTATCGATGGTTCCGCCCGTGGTGATAATATGCAGTGTCACCTGTCACTGCCCGCAAAGGCATCGCGGGTGAGGTTTTCGAGTTGACCATCGGCATGCACCACAATATTGTCTTCAATACGAATACCGCCGTAGGGCACAAACTGGTCCACCCGCGACCAGTTAATTGCGCTGGCGTGCTCTCCGGCTTTTAGCTTATCCAGGTAGGCGGGAATAAAGTACAGCCCCGGCTCTACAGTATGAATCTGGTTGGCCACCATAGGGGCGCCGGATCGGAGCTTGGGATACTTTTCCGGAGGCGGCAGCATATCACCCTGGGCATTAGCCAACTGACTGCCCTTGTCATGCACATTACAGCCCAAATGATGGCCAAGCCCATGAGGGTAAAAAGACGCAGCTATATCCTTGGCAACTGCCTCTTCTGGCGACAGTTTAAGTACATCGAAGTCGATCAGCACTTCGGCGATCTTGTGCTGTGACAGCACATGAATATCCACAGGGCTCTTGCCAATACCTCCCTCGGCACAGAGCTCCAGCTGCTTTTTGTCCATCAGTTCAATCATAGCGGCAAAGTCGCTGCCAGTATCATAGGCGTAGGTACGGGTAATATCCGAGGCGTAGCCATAGACCTCCACCCCGGCATCAATCAAAAAGCTGCGCGGTGTCTGTGGCTGCTTGAACAAATTATGGTGGTGCAGCACGGCTGCATGTTCATTGACCCCGGCGATAATGCCATAGGGCATTTCACTCTCGCGGCAGTCGCAGGCGGCCAGATAGGCTGCGGCAATCTGCACCTCAGAGGCGCCCTGCATAAAGGCCTGATAAGCAGCGCGATGGGCGGGCACGGCACGACGGTTAGCTTCACGAACACATTCTTGCTCATAGGCGGTCTTGCCGCGACGCTGAAAATCAATCTGGTGAATGACCGCTTGCGGATTCCAATGCTCAGCCACCAAATCTAATTCATTGGTTTCATTGATAAATGCGGTGGCAGTACTCAGGCATTTTTTAATCTCGTCGATACTGGCGTACTCGACAATATCAAAGGCTTGGTCAAAGCCCGCGGGCAGACTCTCTGGCGCGGTGTGCCAAATATCCTCAACAGTCAGCAAAAAAAGTCGGGGTTTACTGGCCCCTGCAATAATCTGCAGATAACAGCCGGCTCTGGTGGCCAGAGGCACCCATTCGCGAAAATAGGGATTGGCCTTAAACGAATAGGCCATATCATCCTGAAACTGCATCTTGGTCTCGCCAGACCCGATCAGCAGTTCGTCGTAGCCGGTGGCCTGCAGAATACTGTTAAAGCGAGTGATCTTCTCATCGATATGGCGTTGGTATAGCTGTGCCATCTCATTGTCATAGGCCGAAGAATCTGCGCTAGACCTAGACATAGACAGCTGAGAGTCAATTGACTGGAACTGGTTCATGGATCGGATTACCTCTAAAGAGCGGGCACAAGAAAAAGCGTAAGCATAGCACCAACCTGTGTTTTACACCTTTCTAATCACGCCCGCCTCAGGGTCATTGAAGATTTCAGTGTCCATATAATTTTCGGTTTTAGCTACAACGCTGGTCACCATGGCATCGCCGGTGACATTGGTGGCAGTGCGCATCATATCCAGCAGCCGATCCACACCTATAATCAGTCCTATGCCCTCAACGGGCAGTCCTACTTGATTGAGCACCATCACCAGCATTACCAGTCCAACACCAGGCACAGCGGCTGTACCAATGGATGCCAGAGTAGCCGTTAAAACCACGGTGAGATAGCCGTCTAGCCCCAACCCAATATTGTAGGCCTGAGCAATAAATACGGTGGCCACACCCTGCATAATGGCCGTGCCATCCATATTGATGGTAGCACCCAGAGGCACAGTGAAAGAAGCAACACTGTTATTGACCCCCAGCCGCTGCTCCACTGTACGCAGGGTCACGGGCATGGTGGCACCACTGGAGGCCGTGCTAAATGCAAACATCAGGGCCGGACGCATTTTGCTCAGGAAGCGTCGCACACTGAGGCCCGTCAGGGTTTTGAAAATAAGTGAGTAAACACCAAAGCTGTGCAGCAACAGCACAAACACCACAGTAAAGAAATACTTGGCCAGACTCAGAATAACGCCAATACCCAGGCCGGCAAATAATTTAGCGAGAAGGCAGAAGATGCCATAGGGCGCCAAATTCATCAGAATCATCACCATCTTCATAATGACATCATTTAACGCCGTAAACATACCGCCCACGCGCTGACCTGTGTCACCACTTTTTGAAATGGCAAAGCCCACCAGCAGAGAAAATACAATCACCTGAAGTATGCTGCCCTCGGCCATGGACTGGACCGGATTACTGGGGAACATATTTATCACAGTGGTTTTTAACGGCGGCGCCTCTTTAGCGACAAACTCTGAGGCAAGCGCAAGGTCCACACCCACACCGGGCTGCACAATACTGGCCACGGCTACGGCCAGGGCAATCGCCAGAGCTGTGGTAGTCATATACAGAGCAACCGTTTTGCTGGCCACCACACCCATGCGCGAGTTATTGCCCAGAGAGGCCACACCGCAGACCAGGGAGACAAATACCAGAGGTACAACCAGCAGCTTTAGGGAGCGGACAAAAATCTGCCCAACGGTATCGAACAGCCCATCGACCAGATACAGATTGAGCCAGGCAACAAGGCCAGCAGGTGCAAGATCACCACTGGAGAGAAAATTAAAAAGGGCCCCCACTAGGAGGCCCAAAATCATTGCGGTAACTATTCGCTGAGTCAGACTCATTATTCAACCCTATTATGCTGTAGAGAAAATGTAATGAGCCCGCTCAGCCAGTTCTAATTAAACCTCTAATCAAAAGCTGTAGTTAGCTCGCAAGTACCAGGAACCACCTTCGTAGTTTGCCGCGGTACGACGTGGGTACTGCAGGCCCACACTCATACGGTTGGCATTGGGTGCACCAATTTCATCCACATACTCGTCGAGGATATTAGAGCCACCCGCAGTGATTCGCAGGTTGTCGCTGACATCATAACCCAGTTCGATATCTAAGTAGACAATGCTATCAATCTGCGCCGATGGTGATGTGTCCGCACCAATGGTACCGCGCTCATCATAGTGCTCACCATAGAAGTTAACACGGGCCATCAGGCTCAGGTTATCACTGATATTAGTCAGCGTATTGAGTACCCAGCGGTTTTCAGGATAGTTGTTCTCAATATCCTCAACCAGAGAGTCTCTTACCGGCTTGATACCGTTGATAGTCTTCTGACCAGTAACGTCGATGGTGTTATGGTTGAACGCCAGACTGGCCGTAGTCTCCATACCAGACATCAGCTCGAATGAAGAAGACAGTACCAGGTCAAAACCCTGATGCTCTACATCCAGTGCATTGGTATAGAAAGACACTGAACCACCAG
>JBMZST010000015.1:0-13714 GCA_049623265.1 Porticoccaceae bacterium | reverse complement strand
TGATCGCGAAATACACCGCAATTGAGACTAAATACGTAAATATGCGATAACAGGGGCAATGGGTAAGACTAAAGTTCACATTTGCGGCAAATTAACCAGTTTATGCGGTGTTGAGGACACTCATCTCTGGGATTAACGGTAAAATTTTGGCAGCAAAGATGCTCTGAGGGGATAACCAGCCTCAGGCCAATTTCACAACCAAAATTAGAGTCCTAATTATGACTGCCAGCAAATCAATCATCTCTCCTCTTATCGCCGCTCTTGGGTTTAGCCTAATGGCGAACTGGGTAGCCGCAGATATTCACAGCCCGGTAGTCTGGGCAGTCAATGTGGGAGGCGGTCAATTTAATGCCGACTCTGTATTACAGTATCAGGCAGATGACTGCGATGAAAAACACCTCTGCTTGAATGTACCAGCAGTAGAGGGCACCCAGGTTCAACCTCTCTATAAAAGCTATCGCACGGGGGAGCTGTTGTTCTCCCAACCTATGGACAATGGGGTCTATGATCTGACTCTGCATTTTATGGAACCAGAGGATCTAGCCAAGGGCGAGCGCCTGTTTGATGTTCTGGCCCAGGGCGACATTGTGATTGGCAACCTGGATGTCCGCAGCTCCCGCGACGGCCGCATGCGCTCTGCACTCTCCCGCACCATACCCAATATCCAGGTCACTGAAGGACAGTTTGAAATCAGTCTTAAAAGCTTAAAGGGGCTACCTGTTATCAGCGGCTTTGAGGTGCGGCAGCGCCAATCCACCGGCGAATCAGCCTGGACCATGCTATGGCAGGATGAATTTGATCAGGATGGCTCAGTCAATGCTGATAAATGGAATATAGAAACCTGGCCAGCGCGCAAAGTGAACGACGAGGATCAAACCTATACCACCAGAGCGAAAAACCTGCGTATAGAAGATGGGCTGCTGATTATCGAAGCCCATAAAGAGGACTATGCGGGTGCCAAGTACAGCTCGGCTCGGGTTAATAGCGCCGGCAAAATGGATATTTTGTATGGCAAGATAGAGGTCCGCGCCAGACTGCCCAAGGGTCAGGGAAGCTGGCCTGCAATCTGGATGATGCCCACAGACCCCTACCGCTATGCCACCAATTGCGGCCCCAGCAAGATTGACTGGCAGGGTAATGGCGCCTGCGATGCCTGGCCAAATTCTGGCGAGATCGACATTATGGAACATGTGGGCTACGACCATAATATTGTCCATGGCACAGTGCACACCAAAGACTATGTCTGGGTTCACTGGAGCCAGCGCAAGGGCAGCATTAAGCTAGAGGACGTGGATAAAAACTTCTACCGCTATGGCTTGGAATGGACACCGGATAGCCTTACCACCACGGTCAATGATATTCCCTATTTCACCTACTACCGGGATTCCGATGACTGGGCATCATGGCCGTTCAACCACCCTTTCCATGTGATTCTCAATTTGGCCATAGGGGGAAACTGGGGTCGCGCTGGGGGGCCAATTGATAACAGCGCCTTCCCTATGAGATTAGAAATTGACTACGTTAGGGCCTACCGGGCAACAGCAGTGCCCCAGTAGTTATAGCCGGCAAACTTTGGCGTGCTGGGCAGATACATCTGCTCCATAGAGCGAATATTGAAGCCTGCATCCCGAATCAACCTAGGAATATCGCGATTGAGATGGCAACCGCCAGCTATTTTTCCCCAAATGGGATCAAGGCGGCTCTGCCATTTCGATACGCCAGCGTCAGGCGCCAACCCATGCTCACAGAAAATCATTTTGCCGCCGGGCTTTAGCACTCGCAGCATCTCTTTATTGGCAGCCGCCACATCGGGAATGGTGCACATAGTAAAGGTCACCAACACAGTATCCACATGATTGTCAGGCAGTGGAATGGCCTCGGCGCCGCTAACCATAAACTCCACGGGAACACCGTTCTTTTCGGCCACTTTCGACGCCATGCGGTTGAGCTCCTCCGAGGGGTCCAAACCGATAATTTTGTCTATCTTGGCGGTGTCGTAAAAGGGAATATTCAGGCCAGAACCAATACCCACCTCCAGCACCAACCCCTCGGCCATAGGCACCACTTTTTCACGCTGGTAATTAATTGGCTTGGAACCACAGGCACAATTCAAAAAGTGCGGCAGTATGTACTTGTCATAGAGTCCCATCTGATTCCTCCTGCATTATTCTCAGTTAAGATCCGTAGCATAGTCCTTTAATGTTGCCAGGGGAATAATTTCCAGAGCCTTACTATTGGTGCGCTTGAGATGCACTCTGGGAGCGAAACCAGACTCATGGGCCTCCAGCCAACGAGAAGCACAGAGACACCAGGACTGGCCCTCTACTAAACCGGGGAAATCAAACTCGGGGCGCGGTGTCGACAGATCATTGCCGCGGGACTTGGAAAAGCGCAGAAAGCTATCAGTAATTAGGGCACAGACTGTGTGAGAGCCGCGATCATATTTGTCGGTATGACAAAATCCGTCGCGAAAATACCCTGTGATCGGATGACTGCAACATTCCTCTATGGCTTCACCAAAAACATTGGTTTGATTCATGCTCGCGTCCTCTTACCGCATCACAGGCGAAAATTCAGTCTTTGCCCCAAAGTGCGTCCATCTCTTCCAGGGTTTTACCTTTGGTTTCTGGCACCAGCTTCCAGACAAAGGCCATAGCCAGAATACAGAACACAGCAAAAATAAAGTACGGCAGCGCACCATTAAACTCCTGCTGATTAAGTGAGCTCTCATTAACCAGAGGAAAACTATTGGCCACCAGCGCATTAAACAGCCACTGGGCCGCCACCGCGAGCGACATGGCGAGACTGCGCACATTATTGGGAAATATCTCCGCCAACATAACCCAGACAACAGGTCCCATCGACATGGCGAACGAGCCAATAAACAGCAGCACCGCCAGCAGAGAAATCACGCCAACCTGCTGGGTATAAATAGTCAAACCAAGCACTGTAAGACCCATAAACATGCCCAGGCTGCCGGCAATAAACAGCGGCTTTCTACCCCAGCTGTCGACTGTATAGATGGCAATAAAGGTAAACACCAGATTGACACCACCCAGCCACAGCTGCTGCTTTAAGGCATCTTCCGGCCCATAGCCCAGCGCATTGCTAAATATCTCTGCCCCGTAATAGAGAATGGCGTTGATACCTGTTATCTGCTGAAAAATCGACAGCATAACGCCCAAGAAAAGTGCAAATCCCACGCCTCTGGCAAACAGCGCCGTCCACTTGGGAGATGGATTATCAGCCAGTGAGTTGGCGATATCAGCCAGCTCGGCCTCGGCTTCCTGTGGCGAGGCGGTAATAGCCTCCAACACCAGGCGGGCCTCGTCCTCCCGCCGCTGCATCATCAGCCAGCGGGGGCTATGAGGCACGGTAAACAGCAGCAAGAAAAAAGCGATCGCGGGCAATAACTCTGACCAGAGCATCACTCGCCACCCCTGCCGAATATTGTACTCGCGGACCTCAGCTATGGCCTCAGGGGACAGCCCAGCCGTGTCACCGCCACCAATAAAGTAGGTTGCCAAAAACACGGTGAAAAACCCAATCACCACGGCCAGCTGATAGTAAGATACCATGCGACCACGATGCCTGGGTGGTGCTATCTCAGCGATATACATTGGCGCAGCCAAGGATGCCATTCCCACACCGAGCCCCCCCAAAATCCTGTAGATCACCAGCGTACTGAGAGAGTCCGCCACACCAGAACCCCAGGCTGACAGAGTAAATAACACCGCCGCCAGAATCAGGGTATATTTCCTGCTGATTCGCCTGGTGAGATAACCACCGGCAATAGCCCCTATCAAACAGCCGTAAAGGGCACTGCTAACCGCCCAACCCTGCTGGGCCGGGGTAAAGTCAAAGTACTGGGTGAAATAGAGCTGACTGCCGGCTATAACCCCGGTGTCATAACCAAAGAGCAGGCCGCCAAGTGCAGCAACCAGAGTAATTTTTAAAATATTGCCTTGCTCTTGCGAGCCTTTCTGTCCAGTGCTCATATCTGCCCCCTGTCAGCATAGTGCCGCTGTATAAAATTTACTGTTATTGGCGCAACAGAGATTTAACTGACAGAGTCGCGCCGGCCATTCACCACTGGTAATCGATTGGGCTGGGAACCACAGGCACAGGGTAAAAATATTGGCGGAATCTATTGTTGTACAGTTCGGTCTGGCTGTTCAAAGCTGTTGCGCAAAGCCGTGTTGCCAGCATAGCTTGTTATAGCGACAAGAGGAATAGTTGAGCTAGATTGTTGAGCTAGTTAGATGACTGATTTTTATCCACCGCCAGATGTGTCTCCAAGAAGGCCTCAAAGGCATTAAGAATAGTCAGTCGGTTTGCTTCTATATCCATAAAGTGGCTGCCATTTTTCAGCTCTATATACTCGACCTGCTTCTTACGCTTTTGCAGCGCCTTGTACATATTTCGACTCTGACTTACATCGACCACTAAATCTTTATCGCCATGCAGCAACAGTACTGGTATATCGATTTGGTCGGCTAGGTTCAGAGGCGACCTTTCAGCCAAGGCTTCTTTGTTATCACCAAACTGTTTCGCAACCACCTCATAATTCGAGTAGCGCCGGGCATTGCGGACAATGGCCTCGATATCTGAGACACCGGCAAAACTTGCGGCACATTTAAAGCTGTCCTGCTGAATCACTGCCGCCATCAACGCAGCGTAGCCACCATAACTGCTGCCGAGAATACAGATTCTGTCTCTGTCTACCGAGTAATTCTCTGTTAACCACTGAGCCCCATCAGCCAGATCGTCCTGCATAACACCGCCCCAGCCTTGCACCGAGGCCATCTCAAACTCGAAACCATAGCCTGATGAGCCGCGAAAATTTGGTTGCAAAATAACGTAGCCACGACTGGCAAAGAACTGGGTAAACCAGGAAAAGCCACCGTAATTGCGCGCCATGGGCCCGCCGTGGGGCATCACTATAGCGGGGTTGCCCTCGCGAATACCCTGGTGAGGAAGCGTGACATAGCCCTCTATCTCAGTATTATCCCGAGCTTCATAGCTGATTTTTGTATGATCAGATAATGTCTGCTGATAGAGCATCGGATACTGGTCTAGTAAAAAGCTGAGCTTTTTAGTATCCCGATCACCCAGATAGTAAGCACCTGGTTGCACCGGATTACTGGTATACAGAACATATTTGCGCTCGTCTGCACTGTAGCTGGTAACGGCGTTGTAAGCGTTGGGTATGGCGGTGTCTAGCGCCAGCTGGAACTGCTCGTAGGCCTTGTCAAAGTATACCTTGGCGCCATCGGCTTCCCCGTGGTAGATGCCGATAACATCACCGGTTTTATCAGAGTAGATCAAACTGCCTTCCACATCGTAATCAGGATCGTGGAATACCAGCTCTCTCGGAAAATCGGCCTGGCTTAGGTCCAGCTTAAAAATCCCGTAGCGGCCGTTATTATCGGCACGGATATACAGTTCATTGGGGTCAAGACCAAAACCCAGAGGGATAATATCCGGCTCTGAAAACAGCTCATACTCCAGAATATTGCGCCACTTGTTAGTATTCAAATCCAACAAACGCGTAAACATTCTGGTGTCATCTCGACCGAACCCAATCCTGACTCTATGCTGTTGATCGGTCATCCAACCATTGATATGGCTCTTCCCGGAATAGATGAGTTGGCGTTTTCTATCCGCCTTTAAACTGACTTTGTAGACAGCATATTTATGCCTCAGGTTGACCATCAGGCCCATCAAAATATGGTCTGGATCGTCGGGCAGCATATCGATCACATTGCTCTGGTATTGGCTTTGTATTTCGCCCCGGCGCTGGAGAAGCACAGGTTCGGGACGAGTGCTGCCATCGGCGGCTACCTTCAGAAGCCGAGACTCGCCATATTTTATCTGCAATCCCTGCATAGGATAGAAAGCGCTAATCAAAAGCGTTTTATTATTGGCCCAGGCAAACCAACCCAATTTAAACTTTTGATTGTCAGTGTGGACCAGATATTTCTTCTCGCCGCTCTGAATATTAATTGATGCGACAAATGAGCTTCCGCCAGTATTCCCTAGGTAGGCTATATGTTCCCCATCGGGTGAGAGCTTCACCTGCTCAGCAGCCGGCAGTCGACCAAAGGCCTCCACAGGTAAATGATCCGGCATTGCAAAACCTGACAGGGAAATAAAAAACAGCGCTGCCCCAAAGATTAATCGCAGGATTTTGGCAGGGTAAGGCGGAGGTAGATTATTCATAAATGAATAATCTACCTGTTTACAGTTGGGTATTCAAATAGTCCGACGTCCAATAATCCGTATTAGAGGTGTTTTAACCCATTACTGCTTATCTAAAATGGCTTCCATCTCATCCATAATGCTGTTCATTCTGGCAACCAGCGCCCTGTAGGGTGCTGGTGTGGCCATATCAATGCCAGCATTTTTCATTAGCAGATAGGGGTAATCGGAGCCCCCAGCCTTGAGCAGGTTAATAAAATCCTGCTGCGCCTGTTTGTCGTTGCTGCTAATTTTTTCTGCCAATCCGGCGGCTGCAGTAATGGAGGTCGCATATTGGAAAACATAAAAATCGCGGTAGAAATGGGGGATATAGGCCCATTCCATGCCGTACAAATCATCGATAGTCACCACGCCCAGATCATGGCCATGGTAGCGCTTGAGTAGCTCCAGGTAGATTTCAGTCAGCTTGGCACCGGTGAGCACATTGCCCGCTTCCACTTCCTCATTCATCTTTAACTCAAATTCGGCAAACATGGTCTGGCGGAAAAAAGTACCTCGCAGAGACTCGAGACCACTGCCCAAATAGAACAGTTTTTCTTTATCGGTCTGAGCTTCACTTACCACCATATCCTGCAATAGCATCTCATTCATGATGGAGGCCGTTTCGGCAATAAAGGTCGAGTAGCCAGCGTTTTCCCAGGTCTGGGTTTTATTGGCCAGTACCGAGTGCACCGCATGACCGTACTCATGGGCAAAGGTGGAAGCGCTGTCATAGTCATCGTTATGATTGAGCAGCACATAGGGGTGCACATCGTAGGCACCGCCGGACATATAGGCCCCGGAGCGCTTGCCCTTTGATGGATAGACATGCATCCAGCGCTCCGAGACGCCCTGATCATAGGCCGCCATAAACTCCTCTCCCAGAGGCTCCAGGGCACGTCTGGTCAGAGCGATAGAATCTTCGATACTGAAGGTTTTATCCAAATCCACTAGCGGCGGATAGATATCGTAGTAGCGCATCTCATCTTCAATACTGAGCATGCGCTTGCGCAGTTTAAAGTAGCGGTGCAATGTGGGCAGTGCGGCATTAACCTCTGCCACCAGGGTTCGGTACACCGCCTCTGGCATATTGTCGTCAAATAGGGCGCGCCCCAGAGAGCTGTCGTAGTCGCGAACCTGGGTGCGGAAAACCAGGCCCTGGACATGGCTGTTCATCAAGGTGCCCAGAGTGGCCTCAAAGTCTTTCCACACTCCCCAGAAAGTATCAAACACCAGTTTGCGATCTTCACGCACTGGCTGCTGGCGACCTACGGAGTAGCCAGACTGGCTGAGACGCAAGGACTCACCATCAGACAGGGTTACCTCGGGCCAGGGTAAGTTGGCATTGGCCAATACACCGTAGACAGTGCTTGAGGTGCCGAGGAATTTACTCGACTTGGCCAACACGGCTTCAACATCCTTACCCAGAGTATGAGGCGCCTGACGCAGAGAGTTTTCTACACCAAAGGCGTGCTTTGCCAGACCGGGCTCGGCAGCGATAAACCCACGGATTTTTTCCTCACCCACACTGAGCAACTCAGGACTGTACCAGCTGACAGAGGCACCAATATCACTGTAGAGATTCATGGCTAACTGACGGCGTTCGGCGTTTTCTGCATTCCCTGTATCCTCATCTGCCATCAGGCTGGCGTAGATATAAATCCGCACCACATCTTTATACACAGCGGAAATGGTATCGGCGGCATGGAGGAAAGACTCAGCACTATCACCCAGGGTTCCTTGCAGCGCAGCCAGTACCTCTGTCTGCTTGGCCGCTTCAAGGCGGGCGTTGTTCCAGGCTTCATTATCTGCATAGAGATCAGTCAGATCCCAGATATATTTCTCATCCACCGACTGCTCTGCAGCATTAACAGCTGGAGCTTCGGTCTTTAACTCAGTCTGTGGCTCTGAGCAGGCGGTCAATAACCCGCAAACGCAAAGACTGAGAATAAACTTGGAATACTGCGGTAACTTAGACATAGAGATGACCCTGATATTTTTGTTTGCGGGAAATTGGCAGTTGATTGTACAGTCAGCCGCAGAGAAGGAGAATCTTCTCTGCGGCTAATTTTACTCTGTTTTAAAAGAAGGTGCCTAGGCACCGACAAATTGTTCTGCTGTCAGATCGTAACAGGTACTGTCCAACTCAGACACCAGTGCAAGGCCCGCAGAAGCTTTAGGCAGCTCATAGCGGAAGAAAAACCTAGTGGCCGCTAATTTGCCCTGGTAGAAGTCTGTGTCCGCCGCGCTGCCATTGGCCAGACCGTTGGACGCCGCGATGGCCTGTTTAAGCCACATCCAGGCGATAACAATATGGCCAGCAGCATCGAGGAAAATTGTCGCATTAGCTAGAGCCAGTGACTTATCTTCACAGCTGGCCACAGTCTTCACCGTCTCTTCCATCTGGCTGAGCGCAGCCTCTAACTTAACGCAGTGCTCTGCCAATGCCGGATACTCAGATGCAGACTCTATGCTGGCCTGAACCTCCTCGCGCAAAATTGCCACGGCAGCACCACCGTGCATCTGCACTTTGCGGCCCAAAATATCCAGACCCTGGATACCCCAGGTACCCTCGTGTATGTGGTTGAGGCGATTATCTCGATACAGCCGCTCCACCGGATACTCCCTGGTGTAGCCATAGCCACCCAGAACCTGAATGGCCAGCTTATTGGCTTCGAGACAGTACTCCGAAGGCCAGGATTTACAAATGGGCGTCAGCAAGTCCAGCAGCAGACTCATGCGGCGATTCTGCTCCTGGTCCTGTGATAGCTTTTGCTGATCAATAATCTGCGAGCTGTAGTACATCAACATTTGCGCGCCTTCAACAAAGGCCTTTTGAGTCATCAGCATACGTTTGATATCTGCGTGTTCGCTGATCATTACCTGGGGCAACTGAGGATCTTTGTTGGCCAAGTCACGGCCCTGGGGGCGATTGCGGGCATAGTCCAGACTGTAGAGATAACCACCTAAGGCAGTCATTACCGCCGACATACCCACCGATATACGCGCTTCGTTCATCATATGGAACATATTGGCCAGGCCATCATTCTCATTGCCAACCAGATAGCCAATACAGTCGCCGCCCTCACCAAAATTTAGCAAGGTATTGGTGGCACCACGACAACCCATCTTATGGTTGAGGCCAGCCAGAGCCACATTATTTCTGTCGCCCAGGCTGCCGTCATCATTCACTCTGATCTTGGGCACCAAAAACAGTGAAATACCTCTGACGCCGCCTGGCCCACCAGGCACCTTGGCCAGAACCATATGGATAATATTGTCACTCAAATCCTGCTCACCCCCGGATATCCACATTTTGGTGCCGGAAATCTTATAGCTGCCATCACCCAAGGGCTCAGCTTTGGTGGTGATATCGGCCAGAGATGAACCCGCCTGGGGCTCCGACAGACACATGGTGCCAAACCAGTCACCCTGGACCAGCGGGCTCAGGTACTTGGTCTTCAGCTCATCGGAACCACAGGCATTGAGCATATTGGCCACGCCCTGGGTCAGGAATAGATAGATATGTATGGGGTTATTGGCACAGACAAACATGCCGTTTAGCGCCTGATCCACCATCCAGGGCAGCTGCATGCCGCCGATATCTGCATCGTAGCCGGAGGCACAGAGACCCGCTTCTTTAAAAGCGCTGATCGCCTGTTTAACTTCGGGAATGGTTTCAACTTCGCCATTGACAAACTGTGGCTCATTGGCATCCAGCTTGCCTGCACAGGGTAAAAACTCCTCTTCAGCAATGGACTGACAGAGGTCAAACATAGCGTCCAATGAGTCGCGGTCATAGTCGGCATAGCGCTCAGACTGCAACATCTGGTCCAGGCCAAGGGCCTCGTAAAACATAAAGTCTATGTCCCGACGATTGACAATCATTGACATAATTTTCTCTCCAAAACCGTTTTAGGACTGCTGTTGCAGCTCCCAATCCTGAATTAACTGATGTGTATCCTGCTGCCAAGGGTGAAAATCTTCTCGGAAGAAATCTTTATAGGGCTGCCAGGTACCACGCAACACACCCTCTTTGCCAAACAGAAATACCAGACCAGAGGCCCAGACTTTAAGATTCCACAGCTTGCCGTCCCGGCGCAACATATGGCGCACCCCGCGGAGAATGTCCCAGACCAGGAAAAAGGTGCTGCGACGCATGGCAGCCCGACGCATTTTCTCCTTCCCCCCTATGGCTCGGTAGACATCAAAGGCCACAGATTTGTGCTCCATCTCTTCAACAGCATGCCATCTCCACAGCTTAGCCATGGCGGGATGAGCCTTGGCAAACAGGTTCTCGGGACCCAGTGACTTTTCAGCCATTACCGCAGTTAGATGCTCAACCGCCACGGTGCTGGCCAACTGCTCCCGTGGCAGAACATGCTTTTTGACCCAGGCCATGCGTCTGCGCAGTGGGCCTTCCAGAGCTTCCAGATCGTATCCGCGCTGCGCACAGAGCAGTTCGTTATACTGCTGATGCTCGCGCAGATGCACCGCTTCCTGACTATAGAATTGACGCATTTCTTCCTGCAGTTTGGGGTCACTAACACGGTCCCGGTAATGACGAACCGAGTTAATAAAGAACTGTTCGCCCAACGGAAAAGTAATCGACATAGCATTAAACCAAGCGGTGGCGAAAACATGGTTATCCATCCACTCGCCCCGGAGAGCCTCGGCGATGTCCAGCTCAGGGTTGCGCTTTTTTATTGGCACATGCTGCGGTGTATACGACTGAGTCTCACTCATTTCCACTGACCTCTAGATACGTTCGATAATAATGGCTGGGGCCATACCGCCGCCGGCACACATGGTTACTAGACCGCGCTTAAGGCCACGGCGCTCTAGCTCATCCACCATAGTGCCAATCAGAACCGAGCCTGTGGCCCCTATAGGATGACCCAGAGCCATGGCGCCGCCGTTGACATTGACTTTATCCCGATCCAGGTCCAGATCGCGGATAAACTTCTCCGCCACTACAGCAAAGGCCTCGTTAATTTCCCAGAGATCAATATCTTCTTTGGTCAGGCCAGCTTTTTCGAGTACGCGTTTGGCTGATGGCACAGGGGCATTGAGCATCAGTGCAGGACAGTCACCCATATTGCCATAGGCCACTACTTTGGCTCTCGGCTTCCAGCCCTGCTTGGTGGCGTATTCTGGCGAGGCCAGGAGCACAGCAGCGGCCCCGTCGACCACACCGGATGAGTTGCCCGCATGATGCACATGCTCAACCTTTACCTCTGGGTACTTAACCGCCATCAATTTGCCGTAGGTAGTGCCCTCTTCATCCAGGGGCATATGGGTCAGCTTTTCAAAAGAAGGCTTGAGCTGACTCAGGGTTTCCATAGTGGTTTCAGGGCGGGGAAACTCATCTTTATCCAGCGCCAGGGTGCCATCGTCGTGGTACACAGGCACCAGACTCTTATCAAAGTAGCCATTTTCTATGGCGTGCGCAGCGCGCTGCTGGCTCACCTCGGCCAATCGGTCTAAATCTTCCCGGGGAATTCCCTCAATGGTGGCAATAGTATCGGCACAGAGCCCCTGATGAGACTGCCCATACATTTCGCGCAAATGAGTGTTACCTGAGTCCACAAAGGGACTCATTTCATTGGCCATAGCACCGTAACCAGACATCATTTCACAGCCGCCAGCAATCACCATATCTTCCATACCGGACATAATCGAGGCCGCAGCCATGTTCACAGTGGTGATACCAGAGCCACAGAAGCGATCCAGAGTGACGCCACTGGAGGTGATATCGTAGCCCGCATCTAGAGCTGACATGCGACCCATATCATTGCCATTGGGCCCACGCTGCACATTACAGCCCCAAATAATATCGGCGACATCTGCAGTATTGATATTGTTGCGCTCGGCCAGGGCTTTTAATACGGTTGAGCCCAGACGCTGAGGGTGAATCTCAGTCAGCGCTCCACGGCCCACTTTGCCTATACCACGCGGGGTGCGGCAGGCGTCAATAATCCATGCTTCGGTCATAATAGGTACCTCATTTGTAAAGCCCCCTAGGTTTAGCCCTGTCAGGTTTAGCCCTGTATTGAGCGCTTTTGTTGTAATTATTTTTAGACGATGGGTACTGTATTAACAGCTCGGCAACTATTCAACTCTTGTTATGACCGCCGGTTCAGGAAGACGGATCCACCGAAAACACACCAAAAGCTATTGCTCTTTATTTTCGATAAACTTTGTTAGTATCTAGACAGCAGAATGATAACCAGAAGATAAACAATATAAGATGACAAAAAAAAAGATAAAAACTCAGTGTTTACTCGGATTCGTGGCTATTGGCCTACTGTGCACAGCGAGCCTAGCCATGCAGGTTGAAGGGGAGACCGAGCGCAGCTTTGCACCAGCAAAACAGGACGCCAAAGGGCGCTATATCAATCTGGACGACAATCTCCCCGAGGTGTCAATTACCGTCCGCGTACCCTTTTTTGCCCGCCGTGTTCTGACCGCCTTTAATAGCCGCGATGGCGTGCCCCAGCGAGTGGCCAACGACGGCGCTTTTTTACGGGAAAATGCCCTGCACAGTGAGCCCACTGTCACCTGGGTGGGCCATGCCACATTGCTGGTGCAGATGGAACACCTGACGTTTTTAACGGATCCCATCTGGTCAAATAAACCCAGCCCCGTGCCCTTTGCCGGGCCCAACCGCTACGTGAAACCAGGCATAGCACTGGAAGATCTACCCCCAATCGACTTTGTTATGATCTCCCACAATCATTATGACCATCTGGATTTGCCCACATTGCGCAAGCTGGCAAAACGTAATCCCGAGACCCTGTTTTTTGTGCCTGTGGGCAATGGCAAGTTGCTGCGCAAAAATGGCATTGATCAGGTGCAAGAGCTGAACTGGGGGGATACAGCCAACTTTAAACAGGTGACTATCCACTGCCTGCCAACTCAGCACTGGAGCAAGCGCAGCCTCACAGATACCAGAAAGGCGCTCTGGTCCTCCTGGGCGGTCACTGGACCCCAGCGACGCTTTTACTTTGCCGGCGATACTGGCTACTTCGACGGTTTTAAACAGATTGGCGCTAAATTGGGACCCTTTGATCTCGCCGCCGTACCCATAGGCGCCTACAAGCCAAGGGCCATGATGAAGTCCTCCCATATGAACCCGGAAGAGGCTGTACAGGCTGCTGTGGATATCAGAGCCCAGCGCGCTGTGGCCATCCATTTTGGCACCTTTAATCTCTCAGACGAGCCACTGGGAGAGCCACCAAAGCGCTTTAAAGCAGCCGCTGAAAAGACCAGTATAGGGAGCGACAATAGCTGGGTAATGGCCATAGGTGAAACCCGGCGATTCTAATCACCGCCAGCTTTGTGAGTACAACCATATGACTAAGCCCCGCTCCTATAACCATAAGTCTTTCAGCGCCCTCCTGCTGGCCCTGTGCCTCGCTGGCCTATCGGCCTGTGGCGACAAGCCCAAGCCTATGGAGAGCCTTCAGCGGAT
>JBMZST010000014.1:0-13802 GCA_049623265.1 Porticoccaceae bacterium | reverse complement strand
TGTCATTCATTTGATAAGAGCCAAACAGATTCACCAAGGTGTAAGATGGTAGCCTGTATGTCGGATCAATGGTTTCACCCAGACGATCATCAACATAATTCAACGTTAAGCCCAGTGCAGCATCAGCGCCATTGAGATTGAAACGCTTATTTAACATCAGATTTGCACTGTTTTCCGGTATATTGACCAGCTCACTGCCAGCGGGAAGGGTAACCCACCAATCAAAGTTCCATAGCTCAGAGGTCGTACCTGCATCAACATAGGCATAGGAGAAAATCATATCAACCGAATCAGACAACTCTCCGGTAATATCGATCTCCAGTCCTTTACTTTCCGCACCACCTAGGGCCGCACTTTCACCGGCATTGACGGGGTCGGCAGTCAAGATATTGGACTTGTCCATCTTAAACCAGGCGATGGTAGTGTTTAGACGACCATCCATAGACGCGAGCTTCATACCCACTTCATAGGATTTGCTTTGTTCTGGATCAAAATTGTTACCGTAGGCATCTGCACCACTATTGGGACGGAAGCCCTCAGCATAGCTGGCATACAGTGACAGATTATCCGTGGCCTCATAAGTCACACCAAATCGTGGGCTTAGTGCAGTCTCCTCAGACTTACTGACTGTCGCGGGATCATTTTTGCGATTGGTGATTTCTTGACTAAAATCATCGTAGCGCAAACCTAACAGGACTTTCCAACGATCAGAGACATCGATCTGGTCTTGAAAATAGATACCAAAGGCCTCCTGTGTTTCCAAACGGTTGGTATTTGGTCCAAGAACTTGATCCTGCGCCTGACCATAAACAGGGTTGTTCAGGTCTACAGCATAGCTTGAAGTTAACCAACCATCACGCCAGCGATTCTGTATGGTATCAAGCTCATAGTCGTATACGTCCATACCAGCCAGGAAGTGATGCTCCATTGAGCCTGACTCAAAAGTGCCTGTCAGTTCGAGGCGAGCCGATAAGTCTGTGGCATCATAGTCGCGCTCGCGACGCTGACGGTTGACACGTTGATTGGCACCCACACCTTGAGCTTCTTGAATTTCGCTTCTAGTCAGAATTTGACGGCCACCGGAAAGCTCTGTTTCACTGGAAAAACCTTCAAATGAAGACTCGCGGTAACCCAGACCTGCAAGGACAGACCAGCCGCTATCTAAGTCATGCTGTAAAAGAAATTGATGACCCGTGGCTTTGATCTTAATTGGCCCATCTTGTGGCTCGCCATAGAATGTCTCTACATCGACCACTTCTGGGTCAAGATCGATGGCAACAATACCGCGATCGAATGGAGTCTCTTGATCTAAAATTTCCAACTCATAATTTAAGGAGGTTTTATCAGACAGTACAAATAACAGAGAGGGTGTTAAATCCAGCTTTTTCGTTTCAATGGTGTCACGGAAACTGCCGGCATCTTTATAGGCACCATTGATACGGAAGGCAACGGAATCACTCAGCTTATTGGTGTAGTCGGCCTCAACACGTTGAGTGCTGAAGTTTCCAATACTGGCATTAATGTAACCCGCTTTTTCAAACTGTGGCTTTTTGGTCACCACATTAATAGTACCTCCGGGCTCCCCGCGACCATAGAGTGCGGAGCCAGGGCCTTTCAAAACCTCAATGGTTTCGATATTCGAGGTATCCCTGTTACCGCTGTAACCACGACCACCACTAAAACCGTTAATCAAATAGCCAGAGGGTAAATTCTCATCACCGGCAAAACCACGAATCGCAAAGCTATCCCAGAGGCCGCCAAAGCTGTTTTGTCTTGCAACGCCGCCAGCCATATCCAAGGCGCCTTGAAACTCATTTTTACCCAGCTGGTTAATAGTATCAGCAGAAATCACTTGAACCTGTTGAGGCAGTGACTCCAGAGGCACATCACCTCGGTAGGGTTGCTTTTGCCCCTCTATCACAACTTCATTGAGTGCCTGTGCACTCGATGACTCTTGGGCTACAGCCGATATTGTATTCATACTTAACAGAGCGCTCGCCACTAGGGAAACGCAAAAACGCGGGTTCATAGAACCTCCTTAACAATTAAATTTAATAAACTAGAGATACAATTAAATCTAACAGACAGGCGGTGCTCTGGAGATATAGGAGGTGAATCTTGATATTAGGGCTGCAGAAAACAGCCCTGACTGCAGCTGCCCATTGCCCGTAAACAAGGCTGGCAGTGGACGAGCCTTAAAAGCCAGCTGCACTTCAGAGTGATGACAGTTGTCACACTCAATCTGATCGACCGCTTGATCGCTTTGGATATGGTCTAGATCATGGACGAGATTATTGCCGACGAAAACTAATGCTGCGAAAAACAAGAGCGCGGTATATCGCTTTAATTTAGCCTCGAACACAGCTTTTACCCTTGTTATATAGTTTCGATACTTATTGAGGCGTGGGACTATAAATAATTTCCCACAAAAGTCAAACTGCGCCGCTTCCACAGGCCCATAGCTCTGTACAAGTCGCTGTTAGGTGGCATAGGCCAGACTGGGCATTCGCTGTTTGAAGCGCAAAAACAAAAAGGCGTAAATCAGCATAGCCAGTAGTGCTGCCATAGAACACATCAGGAAGACTGCGCTGTAACCTAGCTGTAAACCCAAAATTGAGGCAGCCAGATTGGGGCCTATAATTTGACCCAATCCCTGAGCTGCAGGCATCAGTGCTGCATACTTGCCCGCCAGATCTACATTGGCAATAGTAGACATTTGATAGACATCGATAAAGATCCACAGCAGATTAAATGAAAACACGCTGATCAACAATTTGGTATCTGTGATGCCATTAACCAATAGCCCCACAATTAACCCCATAGTCAGCAGTGCCACTAATAGAGGTCGCAGTAAGCCAAACCTGTTGCTCAATACAGTCGCAAAAGCACAGCCAATCAGGCTGCAAAACGAAGCCCAGACCAACACCTGACCTATCCATGAAGGCGTTGCCCCGTCGCTCAGAGCTGCCAGCTCTATATAGGTCCAGTAGGAGCCAATATTGATATAGGTAATCACCATGGCAACCAGACATAGCCAAGGCACATAGCTGGGCGTGGCCGCAACATTGTCCGCTATTACCTGCGGCTCAGCGGTAGGAACCGTCTCAGCCCTGACATCTGCACGGGGTGGAATCCAGCCAATAAATGGCAGCGTGATTAGAAAACAAATAATAAATACCCAATAAATACCGGCCATCGAAAGCTGAGGCAGGAAGTGCATTTCCAAGGCCTGCGAAAAGGCAAAAGCAAATAACATGGCATTATAGGCTCGTGCTGGTTTTGAACTTGCACCCAGGGAGGTCACCGCCACCGCCGTATAAATACCGCTGCCAAACCCTGCTAATAGCCGCAGCCACAGCACCTGATTGTAGTCCACCAGGGTAATACAGAGTCCGTTGGCCAACACCGCCAGACCCAGCCCCCAGACCACCAACCAGCGACGATTAACCTTGGAAATAAACACTGAAGTGACTATGGCGCCCAGTGACAGGCCACCCAAATCAGCTCCCGCAACCCGGCCCACCTCTACCTCAGTAAAGCCCAGTAAGGTCACCCAGGCGGTGCTGATAACGGGAATGCCCACCAGTACACCGTAGCCTACCAATGTCATATACAGGCTGATAACCAGGGATCGCCAACTGTCAAAAGGTGATTTTGCGGGTGCAGTAACGCTGCTATCTGGGTTCATCAATCTCCCCCTATTTTTCTTATCCTGCCCTGAGGGCTTATTTTTATCATTTAATGTACCTGCAATAGTGTGCCAGCTATCGAGGCAATATTGAACTGCGGTTTTTAGCTGGGTATCAGGTTGTCCAGACCCACCACCAGCAATCCCAGCCCAGCAGCCCAGATCATGCAGGCGGCTATATCAGTTAGGCTAAACTTAAGACGGCTGGTGCCGCTAATACCCACCAGCATGGGTACCAGGCTTCTGACCGCAGTTAACAAACGACCGAAAATAATCGCCGCAGCACCATATTTCAGAATAAAAGCTTCCGCTTTTTGCAGCTGTTCAGCACGCTTAACCGCAAACGGATGATGATGAAATTTGGGACCCAACCATCGTCCCAGATAAAAACCTATATGGTCTGACAGGCAGGCTCCGAGAAAAGCCAGCGGCACTATCTGCGACAGACTAGCCAGCTGTTCTGTATACAATAGAGTGGAAACAGTCAGAAGGATTACCCCGGAAACCAGCAGACCAATGCCCGGGCAAGCCTCAAGGAACGCTAACACAGGCACCAGCATCCAGGCGTTCTGTTTGTTAGCGTTTAACCAGCTTAAAATAATCTCGTCGATAACAGCATCACTCGTAGCGAAGGGCATCAATGGGATCTAGATTGGCGGCCTTGGATGCCGGAATAATGCCAAACAACAGACCTATACCAGCGCTAAAGCCAAATGATAACAACACCGCCCACAGCGGCACTGTAGCAGCGGGCAGGTCAGTGACCGTGCTAATCAGCGAGCCAGCGCCAAACCCCAACAACAGACCGATTAGTCCGCCCAACAAGCAGAGGAAAATCGCCTCTATCAGAAATTGCAGCAAAATATCGAAACGTGTGGCGCCCAGCGCCTTTTGAATACCAATCTCACGGGTGCGCTCAGTCACCGACACCAGCATTATATTCATAATGCCAATGCCCCCTACCAGCAGCGAGATACCCACGATTCCACCCAGCACCAGGGTAGTGCTGCCAATAATCTGGTTAAAAGTGTCAAGCATCTGATCAGCAGTGGCAATTTTAAAATCGTCTGCCGTATCTTTACCCAGTTTATGATTGCGCCGCAGTAGGTTTTTAATATGCTGCTTGGTCTGAGTCATGGTCTGCATATCATCCACCTGCAGACTGATAGAAATATCTGGCTCCTCGGCACCCCCTAACAGGGCCCTTGTGGTGCTGTAGGGCAAGAGAATAAAATCGTCCTGATCAAAGCCCAGCAGCTTGCCGCGCTTCTCGGCAACGCCAATTATTTTGAACCACTCTCCGGACACACTGAGGTACTGACCAATGGGATCGCCCTTGATATCAACCTTATTGATAATCGACGGTCCCAGAACGGCTACCCGGCGACGGCTCTGATCATCACTGAGATTAAAAAAGCGTCCAATTTCGGGGTATACAGTGTAGAGCTTCTGGTAGGTAGAGGCTGTACCTATCACCATGGTATCTGTGGACTGGCCACGGTAGGTAATTACTGCATTGGGGCCCCAGACCCGCACTGTGGGTGTCACATTACTCACACCTTTGACTCGGTATTTTATCTCGAGAAAATCATCATAAGTCAGCTTGGCATTGATCCCCTGTAATCGCTCTTTGCGCGGCGTATAGGAGTCAATATTAATCACATTGGTACCCATGCCATCGAATTCCTGGGAGATACTGGCACTAAAACCCTGCACCACAGAGACCACAGCAATGACCGAAGCTACACCAATAATAATGCCCAATGTGGTAAGAAAGCTGCGAAAGCCATGGGCAAAGATAGACTGGCCAGCTGAGCGGGTGCCCTCGACAATTTTAAAGGCTAAATTAGGCATGGGCGGCTCGCTTAGCTTTTGCAATAACTGCTTCACTATTGGCAGCATCAGAGATCAGGCGCCCGTCTCTCAGGGTAATCACCCGTCGACAGCGATCGGCAATCTCCTGCTCATGGGTGACAATAATCAGAGTCTGTCCATCCTTATACAGTTGATCAAACAGCGCCATAATTTCCACCGTGGTAGTGGAATCCAGGTTACCTGTGGGCTCATCAGCCAGCAGAATAGCCGGCTTGGCCACCAGTGCGCGGGCGATGGCAACTCGCTGTCGCTGGCCACCGGACAGCTGGTTGGGCACATGATCCATGCGATCCTGCAGGCCCACCATCTCCAACGCTTCCGCAGCTCGTTGTTTGCGCTCATCAATGGGCACACCGCGATAGATCAGAGGCTGCATCACATTTTGCAAGGCCGAGGCTCGCGGCAAGAGATTAAAATTTTGGAAGATAAAACCAATTTCTCGGTTGCGAATAGCCGCCAGGCTATTCTCATCCAGTGTGGCAACATTGGTTCCCTTGAGGCGATACTCGCCATCGGTGGGATAGTCCAGGCAGCCGAGCAGATTCATCAGCGTGGATTTACCCGAACCAGAGGAACCGACAATAGCAATGTAATCATTGAGATGAATATCCAGATCTATGCCGTTGAGCGCATAGAAACCCTCGCTGCCCATCATGTAATGCTTGGCAATCGACCTCAATTCAATAATGGTCTGTGGGGTGCTCACTGCTCTTCACGCTCAATCTCTGTTACCGACTGGCCCGCTTTTAACTTGCGCAATGTGCGCGCCGGGCCTGTGATTACCTGGTCACCAATGTCCAAACCAGAGATAACTTCTTGCAGCTGATCATTGGAAATACCCAGCTCGACACTGCGTTTAACCGCTTCACCCTCCTCCATCACAAACACATGCGTGGTAGATTTAGAGGAGTCTGCCGCAGAAATAGAGATGGAGCTGGAATCCTGTTCAGTATCCATGTCAGAACCCTGATCGCCCAGCTCTTCAAAAATAATCGCCTCAATGGGCACAGCAATGGTATCGCCTTTAACACTGGTGAAGACCTCTGCGCGACAGCTCATACCGGGACGAATTGCAATATCACCATCACTGTCCAGCAGTATTTTGACGGTAAAGCTCAGACCCTGACGGCGATCTGTGCGCTTTGCTGTCGTCGCGATACTCTGCACCTCGCCCACCAGCGCTTTATCGGGAAAGGCCACAGCAAAAATATCCGCTTTTTGACCCAGCCGAACATTGGCTATATCTGCCTCATCGACTTCGACCTCCACCAGTATGGATGAGGGGTCAGCCACAGTAATCAGGTTAGAGCCGGCAATATTGGTGGTACCGCTAATGGCCGTTTCACCCACCTTGATATCCACAGAGGTAGCCACACCATTGATCGGTGACCGAAACACCGTTTTCTCAAGACGCTCAAGTGCCTTGTCCAACGTGGCCTGGGCTTGCAACAGCGCCTCCTCTCTGGAGCGCAAATCTATCTTGGCCAGCGCGTATTGATTGTCCACTAGCTCAAAGGCGTCCTGGCCAATCATTTTGCGCTCGTAGAGATTGAGATTGCGCTGCCACTGGGAGGCTATATTTTCCAGTTGCTTCTGCTGTCGCTCAATAGCAATAGTCTGGATTCGCACAAAGGCACTCTGCTGTTCCACGTCCGCCTCAAAGGTGCGCGGCTCAAGGCGCATCAGTACCTGACCCTGGGATACAGTGTCACCCTCTTCTATGAGCACCTCGCTGACCTGGCCAATCACTTCGGAGCGCAGTTGTACCTGCTCCTTGTAGATCAATGTGCCTGAGGCCAGGATGGAGCTTTTAATCTCCAATACCTCAGCCGGGGCAATAGTAACTTTGGCGGCGTCTCTGGAGCTCTGACTCTTGAAATAGACCAGAGCCACCAGGGCGACTACTACAGCCGCAATAATAATGTTCTTTTTCATAGGGTACTCAGATCTATTAAGCGGAGAAAACAACCATCAGGGCCCAAATACCGTAGAGCAATGCATAGGGAGCTATAGCGATTTTGCTGGCTTTACTCATATCAAAACCTACCCAAGACTTCAGTCCAATGGCAATAAGCCCGATACTCCAGAGCATCAATAGATCAAAGGCGCTGAGGAAACTAAACCAGGGGCTAGTCATATCCACATTAAAGATTAAGCTGTTAAGCGTGGTGACCGACAGATCCTCCAGTGCAACCATGCCATCACCAGAAAACAGGACCATAAGCATGGACAACAGCGCAGCAACCACATGGGGCATGCCGACCCACCAGCTGAAACCGAACCAGGTGCCGTAGCTGTAATCACCCACGCCACTGGATTTGGTCACTATATTTAAGTACAGCGCCAAAATGGCATTCATCACAATCACCGCGACAATACCGCCAATAAGACTAGACCAGAGCATGGAGGTGCTGCTGATAAACTGACTCGCCGCCGCAAGCTCATCCTCGTTGAGATCGCCATTAAGTGCCATCTGGTCAACGATGCCCTCTTTCAGCCAGGCAAAATCGACCGCGGAAAAATAGTAGAGAAACAGCGCTGCAATGCTACCGGTCACCAGCAAAAACGGGACTAGCCATTTGTGATTATTAGATTTAATGCTATCAAATGCGCTCGCGGGAGAAGTAAGTACATCAACACAGGCACGAAGAGAGTTAGCTGACATGTCCGGGCTCCTTGTAATAGATTGTAGTAATTAGAGATGGTCTCGTGACCAAGGGCGTAACTACACACCATAACCACTCTGGTTCAGGATTAAAAGTACTGTTTAGCCAACAGAGGGCGCTGGAGGACTATAGTCAGAGTGCAATGGTGCTCAATCCAAATGACTGGCCATCGCCATAAATTCAGCCACAATTGGGTCTTCGAGTTTCTTTTTAAAGCAGCATAGTCCGAGATCAAAAGGGGAAATACTGGTATCAGGCAGTATCTGGATACGCTCTTTGACTGGGCTGTTGTCCACCACCACAATAGGCGAGAGCCCAACACCACAACCCAGAGCCACCATGCTGACCAGGGCCTCCTGACCCGAGACCTGAGCATAGACACTGGGACGACCCGCATGTTTACCTCTGAACCATTGCTCAAATCGTTTTCGCGCCACCCCATGCTCCGGCAAAATAATAGGCAAAGTACCCCAGTCGACTCTGTCAGCCTGCCAGGCTTGCCTAACCGAACAGGGGATATTGGGTGCAATAATGGCCAGAGGTACCTCAGCGATAGTCTGAAAATGGATGCTGGGAATAGGCTCATCCGGGCGTGCGGCAATGGCCACATCCACCCGCTGCGTCTTTATCTGGTCTATACCATCGGCGGCATCTCCAGTATCCAAATTAATATCTATATTGGGCTGGGCCTGGCGAAATCGCTCCAGTAGCGGCGGCAGATAGGAGTAGGAAGCAGTGACCGAACAGTAGATACTGAGTGATCCCGATAGCTGCTGCTGGGATGCATTCAATGACTGTTTAAGGGACTCAAATTGAGAGATCTGCTGGTCTGCATAGGAGAGGAACTGCTTGCCCTCCCTGGTCAAAAAGACCGAGCGATTATCCCGAATCAACAGCTGGCTGCCCAGTTCCTCCTCCAGGCGCTGAATGGAGCGACTCAGCGTGGATGGACTGAGGTGATGGGCGGTAGCAGTTTTGCCAAAGTGCAGACTATTGGCCAAGTGCTGGAATAGTTTTAGTGCCTTGATATCCATCGCGACAGCTTACATTGCGCGAGCTATTGTTGCAAAAAAAGCAATATAACGGTGCATATATATCGTTTAACGCAACACGTAAAAATGGTTACAATGCGCGCCAATTATTCACAGCACCCACCGATGAGTGGTGACCGGAGACCCAATATGGCTAATTACTTTAACACCCTCAGCTTGCGCGACAAGCTTACCCAGCTCGGCAAGTGCCGCTTTATGGATCGCAGCGAATTCACCGATGGCTGCGATCTGCTTAAAGGCTGGAATATCGTTATCATCGGTTGTGGCGCCCAGGGCCTAAACCAGGGTTTAAATATGCGCGACTCGGGCCTTAATATTTCCTACGCTCTTCGCGAACAGGCTATCGCCGAAAAGCGCCAGTCCTACCTCTGGGCCTCAGAGAATGGATTTACTGTTGGCACCGCGGAAGAACTGGTTCCCAATGCGGATCTGGTACTTAACCTGACCCCAGACAAGCAGCACACTGCCGCAGTGACCGCGTTTATGCCACTGATGAAGCAGGGGGCTACCCTGGCCTACTCCCACGGCTTTAATATCGTAGAGGAAGGCATGCAGATTCGCCCCGACCTCACCGTTATTATGGTTGCGCCAAAATGTCCGGGCACTGAGGTGCGTGAAGAGTACAAGCGTGGCTTTGGTGTGCCCACATTGATCGCCGTGCACCCAGAGAATGACCCCAATGGTAATGGCTTAGCCATCGCCAAAGCCTATGCGTCAGCCACAGGTGGTGACCGCGCCGGGGTTCTGGAATCTTCCTTTATTGCTGAGGTTAAGTCTGACCTGATGGGCGAGCAGACCATTCTCTGCGGCATGCTCCAGACTGGTGCCATTCTGGGTCATCAGCAGCTATTAAATCTGGGTGTGGACTCAGGCTATGCCCGCAAGCTGATTCAGTACGGCTGGGAAGTGGTCACCGAGGGGCTCAAACACGGCGGTATCACCAATATGATGGATCGTCTTAGCAATCCCGCCAAAATCAAAGCCTTTGATATGTCTGAAGAACTCAAGGTGACATTGCGTCCCCTGTTTGAAAAGCATATGGACGATATTATTGAGGGTGAATTCTCTCGCACTATGATGCTGGACTGGGCCAATGACGATGCCAACCTGCTGAAATGGCGCGCTGAAACTGCAGAGACCAGCTTTGAGCAAGCGCCGGACTGCGATACCGAGATCACCGAGCAAGAGTTCTACGACAAAGGCATCTACCTGGTCGCCATGATCAAAGCTGGTGTCGAGCTGGCCTTTGAGACCATGGTATCGTCGGGCATTATCGAAGAGTCGGCCTATTATGAGTCACTCCACGAGACGCCACTGATTGCCAACTGTATTGCCCGCAACAAGCTCTACGAGATGAATGTAGTGATCTCAGATACAGCGGAGTACGGTAACTATCTGTTCACCCATGCCGCTGTGCCTCTGCTGCAGGAGCACGCCAATGGCCTAACTCTGGAAGATCTGGGCGGGGGTTTAACCGACAGCTCTAATGCCGTGGATAATATTCGACTGATTGAAGTCAATGACGCGATTCGCGACCATGATGTAGAGATTATTGGCCACGAACTGCGCGGCTATATGACGGACATGAAGCGCATTATCGAAAACGGCTAAGCGCAAGACCGTCATCACCTGACAAAAAAACCGGATTGGGCCTGGCTCAATCCGGTTTTTTAATGTCCCAGAGAAAAAGGCAGCCCGAGACTAATCCCTGTGGGTAACCAGAGCCTTGACCATAGAAACAGTCATCAGTGCCATCACCAACGAAAAGGGCAGCGCACCAATAATCATCGCCGAGCGCAAAGCGTCCATACCGCCAGCGGCCAGTAGTACACCCACCAACAGCGCAAAGATCACGCCCCAGATAATAATATGGGCCGCCTGCTTTTGCGCCTGACTGCCACCAGAGGCCAGGGTGTTAATAATTAGAATGCCCGAATCTGCCGAGGTCACCAGAAACGTCAGTAATAGGGTAACCACTACCATAGACAGAGCCACAGCGAGCTCTGGCGACAGCATCAGATTAATGGTTTTAAATAACTGGGCTGAAATATCAGCGCCCACTATGGCTCCCTGAGCCACGCCACTGAGCTCAAGGTCAATCGCAGTGGCACCCACAAAGGTAAACCAGGTCAGGCAGATCAGTGAGGGAACAATCATCGCCCCCAATACATATTCTCGCACCGTGCGACCTCGAGAGACCCGAGCTAAAAACAGACCGACAAAAGGTGCAAAGGCAATCCACCAGGCCCAGTAAAAAATATTCCAGGCCCCCTGCCAGCTCTGCAGCGCAGCGCCGACTTCGGTGTCAGGATTATTCCACACTGTAGTCGACATGGACGGCAGTGCTATCAGATAGTCCCAGATGGCAAAACCAAAGGATTTAATGGCAAATAACGTGGCACCAAACAGGATAAAAAACAGCACCAGAAAGATCGACAGCCCCATATTGATATTGGATAGCCATTTAATACCCCGCTGCAGCCCTGATAGCGCGGATAGGCAAGAGGCACCGACGATAATTACCAGTCCTACAATCTGAGCTGTCAGGGTAGGCGCCCCCGAGCTATCCACAATCCACCCCATGCCACTGATATTAAACAGACCTGAGGCAAACTGGGATACCCCGTAGCCAATGGTGACTCCCAAGCCAATCAAGGTAGCCAGAATAGCCGCGATATCCACCAGGTGACCCAGAGCGCCGGACATTGAGCTGCCAAATAAGGGCTGCAATCCAGAGCGAATAGTAAGCGGCAGACCGCGGCTATAGCACAGGTAACCCAGGGAAATTCCCACCACACCATAGCAGGCCCAGGGTGTCAGGCCATAATGCAACAGCGCCCATTTGTAGGCATTGCGCACATTGTCAGCATCCATACCCGTACTTAACCCCCGAATGGTGTCCGGGTTACTGGCAAAGTGGAAAATGGGCTCGGCAGTGGAATAGGTCAACATACCTACGCCAATACCTGCGCCAAACATCATTGACAGCCAGGTGAACATAGAGAATTCTGGTTCTTCTCCGGCAACACCCAAGACCACTTTGCCGGTGCGAGGCCAGAGCGCCAAAAACAGACAGGCCAGCGTAAAGAAAGCCGTGACATAGATATACCAGCCACCAAAGGATGAGGTTGACCACAGCTGCAGTGCTAATAGCTGCTCACCCGCCCGCTGGGGGGATAAACCTACCCAGATAATCAGTGCAATAATCAGCACCTTGGGCAGCGCCGCCACGGCAATATTAAAGCCCTGGTAAAAGCCCTGCTGTTCGACATTAATAGATACTGACTGATTAGGCTCCACTGCCCAACTCCCCCTTTGTTATTGTGATGTCTGATGCATCATTTTATTAAACAGAGGGAAACCGTTGTTGTTAAACCTTGATGGTTAGCTGGAAACCCCGATTAATAGACAGTACAGCGTTCTCCGCGTTTCATCAACACTGAGAGCGACCTGGGTTTATGTGAACGGATTAGAATTCGACGGCAGAGAAAAGCAGACGGGGAAAACAAACAGGCCCGGATAAAACACCGGGCCTGTTGATTACAGCAGAGATCATGACTTAGTTTTGATCAGCACCTTTAAGTGCATACCAACCAATGTAGATGTAGCACAGCATTGGCACGATAAAGCTCAGCTGGATTCCTATGCCGTCAGCTGCAACACCCTGCACTACAGGGATCAGGGCACCGCCAACAATGCCCTGACACACCAGGCCAGAGCCCTTACTGGTCAGAGAACCCAGGCCTTTCACCGCCAGGGTGAAGATGGTTGGGAACATAATCGAGTTAAAGAAACCTACCGCCAAGATAGACCACATAGCAACGCTGCCAGAGCTGTTCATGCTCACTACAATCATCACTATGGCAATCAACGCGTTGACCGCGAGATATTTGGTAGAGGATACATAGTACATAATGATGGCGCCCACAAAGCGTCCGATCATCGCAGCACCCCAGTAGTAAGCCACCATCTCACCAGCTTCGGTAATTTCCATACCGGCAATAGAGCTGTCGGCAAAGTAGTTGACCAAGAAGCTACCAATAGACACCTCACCACCTACGTAAAGGAAGATAGCCAGAGCACCCAGAACCATCTGACGATGCTGACGGAAGCCCACCAGATTGTAGGCAAAAGCCGCTACCACAATGATACCGGCAACCGTTGTTAGGCCAAATGCCATAGCGAGAATGATGGCTCCTGAGAACAGCAGATGGGTCATCAGGCTGTCCTGCTGGGCACCATCTTCCGCCTCAACATGAGTAAGCTTGGGCAGTGAAATCACTCTAAACAGCAACGCTGCAGCGGTCAGTACTCCAGCCATGGCCAGGTAAGGTATCTGCACTGCTGAAGCGTCTGCTGCAGCCGCGCCCAGAATCAAGCTGGTACCAATAATAGGTCCCACATAGGTGCCCGCAGAGTTGGCAAACTGCGCCGCATTAAGGCGGCTGGCAGCTGTTTTCTCGGGCCCCAGTGCAGCCACATAGGGGTTGGCTGCTACCTGCAGTATGGTGATGCCACTAC
>JBMZST010000013.1:0-14071 GCA_049623265.1 Porticoccaceae bacterium | reverse complement strand
CCAACTCCTATATTTTGATCACCAAGATGCTCGACTATTTTGATCTGTCTCGAGAGTATAACTACGACCCTGTAGCCGCATTTAGCCATGCCACCTGCGATTTTTTGGTGCTGTCATTTAGCAGTGACTGGCGCTTTGCACCTGAGCGCTCGCGCGAGATCACTGATGCGCTGATGTCAGCGGGTAAATCTGTCTCCTATGTTGAGATCGAATCGGATAAGGGTCACGATGCCTTTCTGCTACCCAATGACCGATATGAGAAGGTACTGGGTGGCTATTTAAGCCGCGTGGCGGACCGGCTTGTTGCATCAGCAGGTGATGGCCCATGAATCAAGATTTTGACTTTATCCGAGACTGGATAACGCCCAATACCAAAGTGCTGGATTTGGGCTGTGGCGATGGTGCCCTGCTGCACAGTCTGCAGCAACAGCACCATGTTCTCGGCTATGGACTGGAAGTTGACCCGGAGGCAATCGATCATTGCATAGCCAAGGGCGTGAATGTGATAGAACAGGATCTCAACAAAGGGCTAACCAATTTTGCCGATGGCAGTTTTGATACTGTGGTAATGACTCAGGCTCTGCAAGCTATGCGCTTCCCTCATCTGGTGTTAGACGAGATGCTCAGAATTGGTCGCGACTGTATTGTTACCTTTCCCAACTTTGGCTATTGGCGCACCAGGGCCTACCTAAATTTCCGAGGTCGGATGCCAGTAACCAAACAGCTGGCCTATCAGTGGTACGACACCCCCAATATCCACTTTTTTACCTATGCGGATTTCGAAACACTCTGCGTGGAGCGCGATATTACTATTCTGCAGCGCCAATGCATCGCTGAACATTTTCCAGATACCAAACTCAAAAGTCTGTGGCCAAATTTATTTACCCAGACCGCCGTCTATCATCTGAGCCGATGAGACTGTCGCCGGTATCAACCAGAGGTTATCGCTTATGAAAGCACTTATTCTTATTATTGCTCTGCTCACCAGCGGCTTGGTTTACACCGCGGATCAGCAGCTCTATAAACAGCACGGTGAATACAAAGTCTTTTACAGTGCCTTTAACAGTTCATTTATAGACCCGGATATTGCCGTGGCCAATGATATTGTGCGCGGCAAAGACAGAGGGCTAGTGAATATTGCCGTTGCCAAGGTTCCGGGCGTGGCTCTGCCTGCCACTGTAAGCGGCAGAGTATTTAATATTTTGCAGCAGAGTCAGACGTTAGAATTTGTGGCTGTGCGAGAGCAGAACACTGTCTACTATCTGGCGCCTTTTAAATTCGACAACGAAGATTTTCTCACGTTTAAAATTCGCGTATTACCCAAAGCCGATGGGCCAGAGACCATCTATCCCTATGACTTCAAGTTCCAGAAAAAAATGTATGTGGATTAACAGCTCATCAGTTTTAAGCACGCTGTGACAGAAACCCGGAGACTATTACATTGAGCACTTCTAATAAGCTGGTACTGGCAAGTGCCAACCCGGGCAAAATAAAAGAACTGCAACAGATGCTCGATCAGCTGGGCATTGAGGTAATTCCCCAGACCGACCTCAGCATCCCCGATATCGAAGAGACCGGACTCAGTTTTGTCGAAAACAGCATTCTTAAAGCTCGCAATGCCGCAGACCTGTCTGGTCTTCCGGCGATCGCCGACGATTCTGGCCTGGAGGTCGATTATTTGCAGGGAGCACCAGGCATCTACTCTGCCCGCTTTGCCGGCGCTAATGCCACAGACGCCAGTAATCGAGAAAAGCTTCTCGAGCAACTGGCTGGGGTGCCCGCGAACCAACGCACTGCGCGCTACCAAACCGTCATTGTATACATGCGCCATGCCAATGACCCCACACCCATTATTTGCCAGGGCACCTGGGAGGGCTCTATTGCCAGTGACGAAAAAGGTGATGGTGGCTTTGGTTACGACTCTATTTTTAATGTGCCCGAGGCTGGATGCCGTGCGGCAGAGCTGGATAAAGATCGTAAGAACCGCCTCAGTCACCGCGGCAAGGCGATGGCCAGCCTGTTAGTCAGGCTACAGAATCAGTAACCCGTGCTCCAGCTCCCGCCCCTATCGCTGTATATCCACATTCCCTGGTGTGTTCGCAAATGTCCCTACTGCGATTTTAACTCCCATCAGGCGGCAGACAAGATTCCTGAACAGGATTATGTGCGCCAGCTGATCGCTGATTTGAGGGCGGATCAGCACTGGGTTCAGGGTCGCAAACTGCATTCAATCTTTTTTGGTGGTGGCACCCCCAGCCTGTTTTCCGCCGCCGGGATCAGCGATATTTTGACCGCTGCTGAACAGATTGTCGGTTTTGAGCCAGATATTGAAATCACTCTGGAGGCTAATCCCGGTACCTTCGAGCAAGTAAAGTTTGCTGGCTTTAGAAGTGCCGGCATCAGTCGACTGTCGATCGGCGTTCAGAGTTTTGACAATGATCATCTGCAGCGTCTGGGAAGGATTCACGACGGAGATCAGGCCTTAAACGCTATTGCCACAGCAAGAACCGCAGGCTTTGATAACTTCAATATAGACCTTATGCACGGTTTGCCCCAACAGAGCCTGCAGCAGGCGAAGTCAGATGTAAAACTGGCAATCGACAATGGAGCTCAGCATATCTCTTGGTATCAGTTGACGATTGAACCCAATACCGAGTTTTACTCAAAGCCACCCCCACTGCCCAATGATGAGCGTCTTGCCGATATCCAGCAGGCCGGCATGGAGCTGCTTGGCACTCATGGATTTAAGCAATATGAGGTATCGGCCTTTGCCCGCAACGACCAGATCTCAAGGCACAATATGAACTACTGGCAGTTTGGTGACTATCTGGGAATCGGTGCCGGCGCCCATGGCAAAATCACATTGCCTCAGCACAACCAAGTGGTTCGCACCAGCAAGACACGCCAGCCAGATAACTACCTGGCTCGACAGGAATCGCTAATTGCGCAGCAAAATTCTGTTGAGCCAGATCAAATGGCGATAGAGTTTATGATGAATGGGCTGCGTCTTAAACAGGGTGTGCCTGCAGAGTTTTTTTCGGCACGCACTGGGTTGGATAGCGCGAGTATTGCCCCCCAAATCAGCGGCCTGCAGCGACAGGGGCTCATGGAGACCAGCGCAGACAGATACAGCACAACCCCTTTGGGTTACCAGTTTTTGAATACTGTACTACAGCGCTTTTAACCTGACCGACTCGAAAAGTCGATGCCCATCGCTTCTGGCGGTTTGATTAGTTTGCTAAACTTTCGCCCATCATGAGTCAGCCCCAGTACCTAGCGACAGATCCAAAAGAAAGCGCGAAATTATTGCGGCTGGCAACCTATGCTTCTATTTCTGTGGCGCTGATATTAATTGTTGCCAAGCTCATCGCCTGGGGACTATCGGACTCCGTGAGCCTCCTGGCCACATTAATTGATTCTGTGCTGGACGCCTTGGCATCGTTGATTAATCTAATCGCTGTACGTCATGCCCTGACGCCTGCCGATAAAGAGCATCGCTTTGGCCATGGCAAGGCCGAGGCCCTTGCAGGGCTGAGCCAGTCCATGTTTATTGCCGGTTCAGCCGGTTTTTTACTCTTCGAAGCGGGTCGCAGGCTTGTCAGTCCTATCGCTGTGCAATCCGTGGGCATTAGCATGCTGGTGATGGTGTTTTCCATTGTAGCCACCCTGATTTTGGTGGGCTTTCAACACCATGTGATACGTAAAACCAACTCCACAGCTATTCGTGCAGACGCACTACACTACCGCACCGACCTGCTGGTCAATGGCAGCGTAATACTGGCTCTGTGGCTATCCGTGCAGGGGTGGGCTGGTTTTGACGCGCTTTTTGCCTGTGCTATCGCTCTCTATATTTTGCACAGCGCTTGGGAAATTATTAGGCATTCCTACGACCACCTAATGGATCGCGAGCTGCCAGATGAGCAGCGCCAAGAAATTGAGAGACTGGTGCTGCAGCACAAGCGTGCTCTCGGGCTGCATGACCTGCGCTCCCGACACTCAGGCACCAAGACCTTTATCCAGCTACATCTCGAGCTGGACGATGACCTGTCGCTGTTAGAGGCGCATAGGATTTCCGATGAAGTGGAGGCAAGCCTTTTGGCCACTTTCCCTGGCTCTGAAATTATTATTCATATAGACCCTCAGTCCGTGGCCAGTCAGGAGACTGTACCCGACTTTACCTAGAGTCCGTCCTCCCAATTATCGGGACTGCCGATAATACCAGTAAGAATTTAACGGCCCAGCTTCCTTTTGTAGTACTTTTCCGCCCAGCGCAACAATCGCACAGGCGCATGTTTCCGCTTCCACTCACCGGCAACGTATTTGTTAGCTTCACTCAGAGTGGGATAACTGTGAATCAGCCCCAAAATCTTGTTGAGACCTAAATTATGTTTTATGGCCGTGACAAACTGGGTAATTAACTCGCCGGCCTGAGGCCCCAGTACCGCAGCACCCAAAATACGATCAGAGCCAGGTGCAGTCAGCACCTTTACCAAGCCCTTGGCATCCCCATCCACAATCGCACGATCGAGGTCAGAGAGATCATAGACAGTGACCTCCACAGCGACACCCTGAGCGGCGGCCTCTCGCTCATTGAGCCCAACCCGGGCCAGCTGGGGGTCGGTAAAGATCACCTGGGGCATCACCCGGTAGTCAACCGCAAACTTCTTAAACTGACCGAATAGCGCATTGACGCCAGCAAACCAGGCCTGATGCCCTGCAGCATGGGTCAGCTGATAGGGCCCTGCCACGTCACCACAGGCAAAAATAGTGGGGCAGCTAGTGCGCAAATAGGCATCAACAGCGACCGTGCCATCCTTATTGAGTGCCACGCCGAGGGACTCTAAACCAAAACCAGAGGTGTTGGCCTGGCGGCCGACGGCAACGAGAATCCGATCGAATTCCACTGTGACTGAGCTATTTTCAGGACCACTGAGCACAGCTGTTCGTCCCGCGCCCTCAGACTGCACCGATATCACCCGATGGTCAGTCATTATATCTACGCCCTCAGCAACCAGACTGCTACTGACTCCGGCGGCCAGATCAGCATCCTCGCCAGGCAATAGCTGGGGTCTGGCCTCTACCAATATGACCTGAGAGCCGAGACGCTGGAACGTCTGCGCCATTTCGCAACCAATGGCGCCGCCTCCCATAATGAGTAGTCTCTTGGGCAAGGTGGGCACCTGCCAGAGGTTTTCCGATGTCAGCGGCTCAACAGCGTCCAAACCGGGTATTTGAGGCACAATCGGGCTGGCGCCGGTGGCCAGAATGATTTTCTCTGCGCTAATAGTGCGGCCATCGACCTCAACTTCCCAGGGGCTGACAAACCTTGCCTCCCCGGCAATACAATCCACGCCCAAATCAGTGAACCGCTCCACCGAATCATGGGGCTCAATCTCTTTGATCACCTGCTGGACACGAGCCATGACTGCAGCAAAATCTACGCTAGGGGAGCCTATGCTGACACCAAACTGATCGGCCCGCTTGATATCCGCCACCGATTTAGCCGCCCTAATCAACGCCTTGCTGGGGACACAGCCCGTGTTCAGGCAATCGCCACCCATTTTTGCCTTTTCTACCAACATTACTCTGGCTTTGACCGTAGCTGCGATGTAAGCGCTTACTAATCCTGCACTACCTGCACCTATAACGAGGAGATTGGCATCAAAGCTTTTAGGCCGGGTATAGCCTGTCAGCGCTTTTCTGCGCCTGACCAACGCCATAAATTGTCGAGCAAGCCAGGGAAACAAGGCTAAAAGCGCAAAAGACATAACCAGCTGGGGCGTTAACATACCAGCAGCAGAAAACTCCTCTACGGCGCCCAGACTTGCGCCGGCATTAACAAACACGAGAGTTCCCGCCAGCATGCCTAGCTGACTGACCCAGTAAAACCTGATGGTGCTTATAGGCATCAAACCCATAACCAGATTAATTGCCCAGAATGGAAATAGAGGGATAAGCCTGAGGCTAAAGAGATAAAATCCGCCGTCTTTCTCCATGCCTCGATTGATTGGGCCCAGATAGCCTGAGAATTTGGCCTGCACCCAGTCCTTCAAGATAAATCGCGAAGCCAAAAATGCCAGTGTGGCGCCTATAGTGCTGGCAAAGGAAACTATAAGCAGACCGAGCCAAAGACCAAAGATCATGCCGCCAATAATGGTCAACAGCGCCGCTCCGGGCAGAGACAACCCTGTTACCAGGATATAGATCAGGAAATAAATCAGTGCCGTGAGCTGGGGCTGTTGTGAATAGAGGTCACGGAAAAAGCCCAGAGATAGATACTGTTGGCCATCCAGAAGCAGAAAAGCCGCAGCGCCCAGGCCAAGGCAAACAGCCAGGAGAATTTTCGGAATCGCCATGATACACCTGATTTTAGTTGTTATGGGCTAGAGCAACTGGCCTGTAGCTTCCCAGATAGTCTTAATCTTTCAAGATGATTGAGTATATCGTTTGTTGCCGCCGTTAACCTGATGTTATTATGCCCAAAAATTTCTCATGCCAAACTAAAATCTAATTAACTGGAGTACCTGCCCCATGAGCGACGCCATTGTCCATGTCACTGATGCAAGCTTTGAAGCCGACGTTTTACAATCCGAGATCCCTGCCCTGGTAGACTTCTGGGCCGAATGGTGTGGCCCCTGCAAGATGATTGCCCCCATACTCGACGAGATTGCTACCGAATACGCCGGAAAGATCAAAATTTGCAAGGTAGATGTGGACAGCAATCCAGAAGCGGCGGCCAAGTTTAATGTCCGCGGTATCCCCACGCTATTGATCTTGAAAAATGGTGTGGTCGAAGCCACTAAGGTCGGCGCTTTGTCAAAAGGCCAGTTAATGGAATTTGTCGACGCACAAATCTAAGCTTTATCTGTGGCCCTGACATCAGGGCCACAAAAATTTTCTTGCGCTTTGCACAACCAGCGCTATACTTCAGAGGTAACGCTTAGTTTGCCTTTTTCTGACGCCCAATCCTGACCTTTTTTGCGCCAAACACGGCTTTAACAGCACCCAACCAGTTTCAAGACTTCCATAGTCACTGAATCCCCTCAATCCTATAGCAATGTAAAACCAACCTATGAATTTATCAGAACTAAAACAAAAACCCATTGACGAACTACTCGAAATGACCGCCTCTGCTGGCCTGGACAATCTGGCACGCTCAAGGAAACAAGACATCATCTTTGCTCTGCTTAAAAAGCACGCCAAAAGTGGTGAAGATATATACGGCGACGGCGTACTGGAGATACTGCCAGATGGCTTTGGCTTTCTGCGATCAGCTGGCGCTTCCTACTTGGCGGGCCCAGATGATATCTACGTATCACCTAGCCAGATCAGACGCTTTAACCTACGCACTGGCGATGGCATAGCCGGCAAAATCAGGCCACCAAAAGATGGCGAACGCTACTTCGCCATGCTTAAAGTTGATGAGATCAACTACGACGCCCCAGAAAACGCCCGTAATAAAATTCTATTTGAAAACCTAACGCCACTATTTCCCGACCAACCTCTGCGACTGGAAGCGGGCAATGGGTCAACTGAAGATTTAACGGGTCGAATTATTGATCTGGTGTCACCCATAGGCAAGGGCCAGCGCGGTCTGATTGTAGCGCCGCCCAAGGCCGGTAAAACTATTATGATGCAGAATATCGCTCAGTCGATTATTCGCAATAATCCTGAGTGCCATATCATCGTTTTGCTGATCGATGAGCGTCCAGAAGAAGTCACAGAGATGCAGCGTACAGTGCGCGGTGAAGTCATTGCATCAACCTTTGATGAGCCACCCAATCGCCATGTGCAGGTGGCTGAGATGGTGATCGAAAAAGCCAAACGTCTGGTAGAGCACAAAAAAGACGTGGTGATCCTGCTTGACTCCATTACCCGTCTGGCCCGCGCTTATAACACCGTTATCCCCTCCTCCGGTAAGGTGCTTACCGGCGGTGTTGATGCCCATGCCCTCGAAAAGCCCAAGCGCTTCTTCGGTGCAGCCCGCAATATCGAACATGGCGGCAGCCTAAGTATTATTGCCACGGCGCTGGTAGAGACCGGCTCTAAAATGGACGAGGTGATTTACGAAGAATTTAAAGGCACAGGTAATATGGAGCTTATTCTGGATCGCAAGATCGCAGAAAAGCGTGTTTACCCCGCCATTAATGTCCGCCGCTCAGGCACTCGTCGCGAGGACTTGCTGATGGATGAGGCTGAGTTGCAGCGGGTGTGGATTCTGCGCAAATTACTCCATGATATGGAAGACCTTGGCGCTGCTGAGTTCCTGGTTGAGAAGCTCAAAGGCTTCAAAAATAACGCAGAATTCTTTGGTGCAATGAAACGCAAATAGTGCGCCAAAGTTAGTGCCTGATGCGTATGATGGTGCACAGGCAGTAACTCAGGCTAAAGCCCTATGAAATATTCCGACCTCCGCGAATTTATAGCTTTCCTTGAACAGCGAGGAGAGCTAGTGCGTGTAACGCAGGAAGTCGACCCCAATCTTGAAATGACCGAGATCAGTGACCGCACATTGCGCGCCAAAGGTCCCGCCCTGCTCTTTGAAAACCCAAAAGGCTACGACACCCCTGTGCTGTGCAACCTCTTTGGCACCCCTGAGCGAGTGGCCATGGGCATGGGTCAGGAAAGCGTTACCGCGCTGCGCGATGTGGGTACATTACTGGCATTTCTGAAAGAGCCCGAGCCACCCAAAGGCCTGCGCGATCTATGGGAAAAACGCCATGACTTTAAACAGGTACTTAATATGCCTGTTAAAGAAATTAAAAACGCGCCCTGTCAGGAAATTGTTCTGGAGGGCGATCAGGTAGATCTCGACCAGCTACCTATCCAAACCTGCTGGCCCGGCGATGTAGGCCCGCTGGTTACCTGGGCTCTGGCCGTCACCCGTGGACCGGAAAAAGAGCGCCAAAATCTCGGCATCTATCGCATGCAGAAGATCGCCAAGAACAAATTGATTATGCGCTGGCTCGCCCACCGCGGTGGTGCGCTGGACTATCGCGACTTCCAGAAAAAATATCCAGGCAAACCCTACCCTGTGGCCATCGCCCTGGGGGCAGACCCCGCCACTACATTGGGTGCCGTGACACCAGTACCAGATACCTTGTCGGAATACGCCTTTGCCGGCCTTTTACGAGGCGAAAAGACTCAGGTAACAAAGTGCATTGGCAGCGATCTGCAAGTGCCCGCCACTGCCGAATATATTCTCGAGGGGTTTTTACACCCCGGCGAAGAGGCCGAAGAGGGCCCCTTTGGCGATCACACTGGGTACTACAACGAAGTGGAAACCTTCCCTATTTTCACCATTGACCGCATTACCCATCGCAAAGATCCGATCTATCACAGCACTTACACAGGCCGCCCGCCCGATGAACCTGCAATTTTGGGTGTAGCGCTGAACGAAGTCTTTGTCCCCATACTGCAGAAACAGTTTCCAGAGATAGTCGATTTCTATTTGCCGCCGGAGGGCTGCTCCTACCGCATGGCCGTGGTTAGCATGAAGAAACAATATCCTGGTCATGCCAAGCGCGTGATGATGGGTGTCTGGTCATTTCTACGCCAGTTTATGTATACCAAGTTTGTAATCGTCACCGACGACGATGTGGATGTGCGTAACTGGGAGGATGTAATCTGGGCTATGACCACCAGAATGGACCCCACCAGAGACACGGTGCTGGTAGATAATACCCCAATCGACTACCTTGACTTCGCCTCCCCAGTCTCTGGCCTGGGCTCTAAAATGGGCCTAGATGCCACCAACAAAATGTCCGGCGAAACCGATCGCGAATGGGGCGAACCCATTGAGATGGACAAATCGGTCAAGGACCGCGTCGATGCTCTGTGGAGCGACCTAGGCATTCAGACTCAATAGGCAGCCTACAGATGCTCTAACGAGCCTTATCAATATGATGGATAAATTTGCGGCCATAGACTTTCGCAATGCTCATCTCGACGAGCATCCAGCTCTAATAGGATTTCTTTTGGATCAGGGTGCAAACCCCTGGAATCATCTGCCCACCGACGGGGTCAAAGAAACCTTCTCTCAGGTTGCCCGCGGAGAGGGTGAGATTTTGCTGGCCTGCGCTGACGCCGAAGTTATCGGACTCTGTATTTTCCTTTTACCCGGGGCTCTGCCCGCCAAATATCGCCAGTATGCCCAATCCCGCACCGCTGTCTATGTATCTGAGGTTACTGTGCACCGGGACGCTGTCGGTCAGGGTCTAGGCTCTGAGTTGCTGCGGCGAACCATTGATCAAGCCAGGATATTAGAGGCACAGCTGGTGTTAATCGACCGCCACGAGGAAAATCTGGCCTCAGCTGGTATGATGCGCAAGGCAGGGTTTATTGAATTGCGCACCTTCGTGGATTTGGAGCGGCGAGATTACGGCAGCCGCAAGACCACAGTGATGGGTTATGGTCTAGGTTAGCGTCACAGTTCATCAGTGCCCTGGCGCTAGGGATGACCGATAAAACAATAATTAACCCTCGTCAGGGGAACGCTTATGGAACAGTCCGACAGCTCAGTAGCCATCAAAAGCCAGTTTCATCTATTTGCCCAGCGACGGTTTTTACCTTTTTTTATCACCCAGTTTCTTGGCGCACTCAACGACAACTTATTTAAGAACGCTCTGTTGGTCATTGTAGTGAGCAGTGCTGTTGCTGGCTCAGATAGTCAGACTAACTTTATTACCAATCTGGCGGCTGGATTATTTATTCTGCCGTATTTCCTTTTCTCCACCACCGCTGGTCAGCTGGCGGATCGCTATGACAAAGCCATGCTGATTAAACGCATTAAATTGGCTGAGATTGTATTGATGGTGTTGGGCTGCTTCGCACTCTGGCTGGGCAACGTATCTTGGATGTTGGCCATTCTGTTTGCCCTTGGCGTGCAGTCGGCTTTTTTTGGGCCGATTAAATATTCCATTATTCCCCAGCACCTTGGCAGTGAAGAACTATTGGCGGGGAACGCTCAGGTGGGTATGGGCACCTTTGTATCAATTCTGCTGGGCACCTTGATTGGCGGCTGGTTGGTTACCGCTGATCAGGGGCCACTGTATGTGGGCGTGCTAGCGGTTGGTTTTGCTGTTATTGGCTGGTTGAGTAGCCGTCAAATCCCGGATGCACCCTCGATGTCCGCAGAGAGCCACAGCAAATTAGGGCTTAATCCTCTCCCTGTGACTGCCCAGAATTACAGATTAGCGCGAGAGAACCCGCTAGTGTTTCACTGTATTCTCGGCATCTCCTGGTTTTGGCTGTTCGGCGGTGCTTTTTTAACTCAGGTTCCCAACTTTGCTGTGGTGGTACTCCAGGGCCATCCCAAGCTGATCTCTGTATTGCTAGCTGCCTTTATTGTGGGGGTCGCCATGGGAGCACTGCTGTGCCACAGATTCTCACGCGGCAACGTAGAACCTGGTCTGGTGCCACTGGGAGGCCTGGGGCTCTCGGTATTTGCCATAGATCTATTTTTTACCTCCCAAGATTTCCAAGGGGCCAGCCCCGCTGGTGGCAGCCTTATGCCGATCCAGTTTCTAACCATGGGCGCTGGCATTCATGTTATGTTGGATCTGATGTTTATCGGGATGTTTGGCGGTTTTTTAATCGTGCCCCTCTACTCCATGATTCAGGAGCGCACCTCCGGCGACAGGCGTGCTCGCATTATCTCGGTCAACAATATTTTTAATGCCCTCTATATGGTGGTTGGCGCCATACTTGGCATTGTTTTTCTCAGCCTACTAAACTGGACGATTCCGCAGTTCTTTCTGGCTATAGCTGTACTGAATATCTTGATGCTCGGCGCTATTTTCTATGCCGCTCCGGAGTTTGTTCTGCGCTTTAAAATCTGGATAGCCAGACTATTGCCCAAATCATAACCGGCCGTAATAGGTCCATCTGTAGGATTTTAGTGCGCGTATAATGTAAACCCATTAACCCTTGGGTCGTTGTAGGATCGGCGGCCGCACAAATCGATAATAAAGGTTCAAATATCCATGTCACTGGTAAGCTACAAAGGGAAGGTCACTCTCACCGTGCTAATTGTCGGGGCTTCTCTGATTGCCGCCCTTGCTCTGTTAAAACCCAAAGCCGAGCGCGCCCCGCTAAAACCTCGACCACCCCTGCCTGTAGAGGTACTGATAGTCAGTCCCTCCAATATAAAAATGACTGTTACTAGCCAGGGCACAGTGGCGCCCAAGCGAGAAATTAATCTGGTTTCCCAGGTCTCCGGCCGCGTGGTTTCAGTGGCAGATACCTATGCCAATGGAGGGTTTTTTGCTCCCAATGAAAAACTGGTACAGATAGAACCGGCAGACTATGAGTTCTCAGTGACTCGAGCCAAGGCCCAGGAGGCCAAAGCAGAGGAACTGGTTGCCTTGGAACAGGGGCGCTCGCGGCAAGCCAAGCGCGAGTGGCGTGAGCTGGGCGACAAAACCGCCAACCAATTATTTCTTCGTCAGCCACAACTCAATGCCGCCAAAGCCGCGCTGGAGTCGGCCCGCGCAGATGTCGAAAAAGCCAAACTGGATCTGGCCCGCACTGGCATTAGCGCACCCTTCCAGGGTCGTATCCGCCAGACCTTTGTGAATATCGGCCAGTATGTGACACCGGGAACCAAGATCGCTCAGGTGTACAGTACTGATGTGGTAGAGGTTCGGCTGCCCCTGGCAGACCGCCAGGCGGTGCTGGTGGATCTGCCGGTTAATTTTGAGGACAGTCAGGCACAGACCTATCCCCAGGTGACACTGCGTACTGCTGTTGCCGGTGTCACTCACGAGTGGCAGGGTCAAATTGTGCGCACAGATGCCTCTATTGATGTGCAGAGCCGCATGACCTATGCGGTTGCAGAGGTAAAAAACCCGTTTAAATCTTCTGACAAGGAGGCCCGCCCACCTCTGAGTATTGGTCTGTTTGTTGAGGGTCACATTGACGGCAAGGTTGTCCCAGAGGCAGTGAATCTGCCCCGACAGGCTGTGTATAAAGGCGATCAGATTCTGGTTTTAAACCCAGATAACAAGATTAGCTTCCGAACCATTGAGGTGCTGCGCTCCAGCCCTAACCGTGTGGTGGCTGTTGGCTTAGAGGCTGGCACCAGGGTTGTGACCACCCGTATTGCACTGGCTATTGCCGGCATGAAAGTCAATCCCACAGAGGTGGTTGGGTCCGTTGTCAGCACTGGACCATCTGAATATGGAGACGAGTCTTGAAAGGTCTGATCTCCTGGTTTGTACGCAATCCGGTTGCCTCAAACCTCCTAGTAGTACTTATTTTAGTGGGCGGCCTGTTTGGCTCTCAGGATATGGGCAAGGAGGTGTTCCCTGCCATACCGGCCAACTTTGTCAGCATCAATATGCCCTACCCCGGGGCCGGGCCCAGAGAGGTTGAAGAGCAGATAGTTATCCGTATCGAGGAGGCAATCTATAGCCTTGAGGGTATTAAGCATATCAGTTCCCAGGCTCGTCAGGGCCGGGGCTCTGTCACCGTTGAAGTTGAGACGGGGCAGGATATGAATAAGATGCTCAACGATATCAAGAGCCGGGTAGACTCAATTATCAGCTTTCCGGTGGATGCCGAGCGACCTGTAGTGATGGAGGATATTGTGCGCGAAGAGGTTATTCGCGTTGCGCTCTTTGGCGACGCCGGGGAAGCCGTCCTCAAGGAGTATGGTGAGCGCATTAGAGACAACCTCTCCATATTGCCCGGGGTTGAGCATGTGGATCTCTGGGGTGTGCGAGAATCGCAGATTGCCATTGAGCTGTCTGAAGTAGATATGCGTCGCTACGGCATCTCCTTTGACACCGTAGTCAACGCTATCCGCCGCACCTCGATCAATTTGCCTGCGGGTACTATTCGCGCGGAAACCGGCGATATTCAGATTCAAACGCGCGGGCAAGCCTACTACGAAGACGATTTTAAAAATATTGCCGTCTCCAGTCGCCCAGACGGCACGGAAATCAGGATCAGTGATATTGCCCAAGTCATGGATACCTTTGAGGAGCGCAACAATCTCACTCGTTTTAATGGCAACCCGGCAGTATTTCTAGGTGTGAGTGTCAGTGCCTCCAGTCCAGATATCGTAGCC
>JBMZST010000012.1:0-14848 GCA_049623265.1 Porticoccaceae bacterium | reverse complement strand
GCTTTGACCCCAAACTGGATCTCAACGACGATGCATCCACGGCTATTCTCAATAATCAGCTTGCAGAAGCTGGCCCAGACCGCATCTGGTATCTGGCCGATGGTTTCCGCAAAGGCATGAGCATTGAGGAAATGTTCGCGATCACCAAGGTTGATCCCTGGTTCCTGGTGCAGATTGAAGACTTAATCAAAGAAGAGCAGCGCTTAGTTGGCACAGAGCTGGCAGATTTACAAAAGCACAGCCTGTTCAGGTTAAAGCGCAAAGGTTTCTCTGACCGCCGTCTCGCCGATATTATTGGCTGTGCCGAAGCCGACGTACGCGAGTTGCGCTATCAGTATGAGCTGCATCCGGTTTACAAGCGTGTGGACACCTGTGCCGCTGAGTTCAGTACTGAAACTGCTTATATGTACTCAACCTATGAGGAAGAGTGCGAGGCCAACCCCAGTGATAGAGATAAGATTTTGGTTTTGGGGGGTGGTCCCAACAGGATTGGTCAGGGCATTGAATTTGACTACTGCTGTGTTCATGCAGCCCTGGCTATGCGGGAAGATGGTTATGAAACCATTATGGTCAACTGCAACCCTGAGACTGTATCAACCGACTACGACACCTCAGATCGACTGTTCTTTGAGCCAGTGACCTTGGAAGATGTGCTGGAAATTGTGCGCGTGGAAAATCCCAAGGGGGTTATTGTCCAGTTCGGTGGGCAGACGCCGCTGAAGTTGGCTCGTGCCCTTGAAGCTCATGGCGTGCCCATTGTGGGTACAACACCTGATGCTATCGATCGCGCAGAAGATCGCGAGCGCTTCCAGCAGATGATCGAGAAGCTGGGTCTACTGCAGCCCTCCAATAGCACCGCACGCAGTGCTGCTGATGCTGTAGAGTTGGCAAAACAGATTGGCTATCCGCTGGTGGTGCGACCCTCCTATGTGCTGGGTGGTCGAGCGATGGAGATCGTCTATAAAGAGGACGAGCTGCGTCACTATATGAAAACCGCGGTAGAGGTCTCTGAAGATTCTCCCGTGCTGCTGGATTTCTTCCTGCCCAATGCCATTGAAATGGATGTGGACGCGGTCAGTGACGGTGACCAGGTAGTGATTGGCGCGATTATGCAACATATCGAGCAGGCGGGTATCCACTCCGGTGATTCTGCCTGTTCATTGCCGCCCTATAGTCTCAGCGAAGAGATTCAGGATGAGATGCGTGAAATCTGTAAAAAGATGGCGCGTGAGCTCGGCGTTCGTGGCTTGATGAATGTGCAGCTGGCACTGCAAGACGGCAAAATATACGTAATTGAGGTTAATCCTCGTGCCTCGCGCACCGTGCCCTTTGTGTCCAAATGTATCGGCACTTCACTGGCTAAAGTGGCGGCCCGCTGTATGGTAGGCCAGAGTCTTGAGTCTCAGGGCTTTACCAAAGAAATAATTCCACCCTACTTCAGTGTGAAAGAAGCGGTCTTCCCGTTTAATAAATTCCCTGGTATTGATCCGATTCTAGGGCCAGAGATGAAGTCCACCGGCGAAGTCATGGGCGTCGGCGAGACCTTTGCCGAGGCTTACGGCAAAGCGGAGCTGGGTGCCAGCGACGAGATACCTTCTCAAGGCAATGCCTTTATCAGTGTGCGAGAGCGCGATAAGGATCAATTGCCAGAATTGGCCGCAAAGCTCAAAACTCTGGGCTTTAATCTGATTGCCACTAAAGGTACCGCCGGTGTGATTGAAGCCTCTGGCATCGAAGTGCAGTTGGTCAAAAAGGTAAAAGAGGGCAGACCCCATATTGTGGATATGATCAAGAGTGATAAGATTAACCTGATCATTAACACAACCGAAGGGCGTCAGGCGATTACTGACTCCTCAACTATCAGATCCAGTGCTGAGCAGCACAGGGTCTATTACACAACCACCATGGCTGGTGGAAGTGCAGTCTGTGAAGCACTGCAGTTTGGTGGCGAGATCAATGTCCGCAACCTGCAGACGCTGCACAAGGGGATTGGCTAATGCAAAAAAATCCTATGACCATCGAGGGTGAGGCGGCCCTGAGAGCGGAGTTAGATCGGCTCAAAAAACAGGATCGCCCCAAGGTGATTGAGGCCATTGCCGAGGCGCGCGAGCACGGCGATCTCAAGGAGAATGCCGAGTATCACGCCGCGCGCGAGCAACAGGGCTTTATTGAGGGCCGCATCCAGGATATTGAAGGCAAGCTCTCCACCGCTCAAGTGATTGATATATCCTCTATGCCCCAGGGCGATCGCGTGATCTTTGGATCCAAGGTAACCATTCTCAACGTGGAAACTGATGAGCAGGTGACCTATCGCATAGTGGGTGACGATGAAGCCAATGTGAAAGAGGGTAAAATCTCGTACCAATCACCGATTGCCCGTGGCCTGATTGGCAAAGAAGTGGGCGATGTCGCCGTGGTAAAGACCCCGGGTGGCGACGTTGAGTATGAAATTGACGATGTAGTCTACGGTGTCTGATCTACAGATTAACTAACTGCTGGCCTGCATTAGAAACACCATCAATGCCTTTTGTGCATGCAGGCGGTTCTCCGCCTCATCCCAAACCACTGAAATCCCAGTATCCTCCAATAATTCGGCAGACACTTCCTCCTCGCGGTGGGCCGGCAGACAGTGCATAAATAATGCTTTATCCGCAGCATATGACATCAGCTGATGGTTGACCTGAAAACCGGCAAATTTCTGCAGCCGCTCCTCTTGCTCCTGTTCCTGGCCCATAGAGGCAAAGACATCGGTAGTGACCAGATGTGCACCCTGGGCTGCCTGAACCGGATCATGGCTCAGGGCCACCAAATCGCCGGCCTCTGCCAGTAGCTCAGCGCAGGGCTCATAGCCCGCTGGGCAGGCAATCTGCAGTTTAAACCCGAACTGTATTGCCGCATTGATCCAGGAATTACACATATTGTTGCCATCCCCGATCCAGGCAACGGTCTTGCCCTTGATCGACCCCCGGTGTTCGGTAAAGGTCTGTATATCAGCCAGCAGCTGGCAGGGGTGATACTTATCGGTCAGCGCATTGATTACAGGTACCTGAGAATAGGCGGCGAAGCGCTCAGCAATCTCCTGGCCATGGGTGCGAATCATCACCATATCCACCATGCGTGAGATCACGCGCGCCGAATCCTCAATGGGCTCGCCGCGCCCAAGCTGGGTATCATTGGGCGATAAAAACAGAGCATCGCCCCCCAGTTGTGCCATGCCGGCCTCAAAGGACACACGGGTTCTGGTAGAGGATTTCTCAAAAATCATCCCCAGCACTTTGCCGGCAAAAATAGGTTCTTGGCGGCCCTCGCGTTTGGCCGCTTTCATTTCAATAGCAAGATTGATGACCTGCTCTAGCTCGGCAGGGCTCAGGTCGCGCAGAGAGAGAAAATGTCGGATAGCCATAATGCGTTAGTCCTTATCAAAATCTTTTATAAGCGGCACCAGTATCTCTACCAGCTGGTCTGCTTCGTCATCGCTCATAATAAAGGGCGGTAGCAGTCTGATAACCGAGTCTGCCGTCACATTGATAATTAAGCCATTATCCATAGCAGCCTTAAACAATGACTTGCAGGGTCTGTCCAGCTCAATGCCAATCATGCAACCTCGGCCGCGAATATCCAGCACATGAGGAGTGCCTGTCAGCTCCGCTTGCAGTCGGCTAATTATCCTGTCACCCAATGCTGCCGCTCGCTTGTCCAGGCCGCCATCGACTATTTCGGTAACTGCGGCAAGGGCAGCAGCACAGGACAGCGGATTGCCGCCAAAAGTTGAACCATGATTTCCCGGCTGCATCAGTCCTGCGGCCTTACCGGAGGCCAGTATGGCGCCAATTGGCACGCCATTGCCCAGCCCTTTTGAGGTAGTGACTACATCGGGCAAAATATTGCTGTGCTGATAGCAAAAATACTTACCTGTGCGGCCATTACCGGTCTGAACCTCGTCCAGCATTAGCAGCCAGCCACGCTGGTCACAGAGCTCTCTGAGCTGTTGCAGATAACTGTCATCGGCGACCTTAATGCCACCCTCGCCCTGAATAGGCTCGACAAATACGGCGCAGATATCTGGATTGTTATCGCCTATGGTCTTTAGCGCCTCGATATCATTAAACGGGCCACGCGCAAAGCCGCGTACCAGTGGTTCAAAGCCTGCTTGCACCTTGCGACTGCCAGAGGCTGTCAATGTAGCCAGTGTGCGACCATGAAAAGCATTATCCATGACCAAAATGGTGGGCAGCTTGATGCCCAGCTTATTGCCATAGAGCCGCGCCATTTTGATGGCAGCCTCATTGGCTTCGGCACCGGAGTTGCCAAAAAACACATTGGTCATACCGCTGACGCTGCAAAGCTTATCGGCCAGCGCCTGTTGATTGGGAATGGCAAAAAAATTGGAGCAGTGAGTAAGCTGCGATGCCTGCTGGGCGACGGCAGCAGCCACAGCGGGATGAGAATGCCCCAGACCACAGACGGCAATACCGGACAGTCCATCCAGATATTTTTTGTCCTGATCATCCCATAGCCAGGCACCTTGCCCTCTCACGAGGGTGGCTGCTCGGGCGCCATAGGTGTTCATAAGTGCGTCTGTGCTCATGGGGCTAAATTCCAAACAGGTAGTGACAATCAACTAGAATAAAAAAAGGCAGCGGTGCTGCCTTTTGGATACGTTTTTAGTATAAGAATCAACGCGCTAGATTTCAATACTTCATCACTGAGGATGCATAGGTGAAATTAAGCCTGTGAAGTAAAATAAAACTTGCGCCATAGACGCAGTCCAAACCAAAGCGAGAATATCCAGACAAATAGTTCGATCCAGTTAGGATTGCTGTTATAGCCAAAAAAGCCTTTGAGGAATACGCCGATATGCCCTTTGTCGTGCAGCAAATGGGTGTACTTGCCCTTGCCGTTGAGGTTATAACTATAAAAAGCGGGATTATCATCTGGCGACAGCTCTTTCACAGGCTCAAGAATGCTGTAGGGGCGCTTAATATCAGCCTTTTGCTCTAGCCCAATGACTCCGAGGTGATCACCTTTGACTAAAAATTCTTCCACCTCATGGGTTCCATAGGTCATCATGCCCGAGGCAAAAATAACCAGTAACAGACTAGTTATTCGGAAGTAGGATTTAAGGTTGGCTTTCTTGCCCTGCACTACAACGGCATAACCTATAACCACCGCAACGATTAAGCCCGAGAAGAAGCCAACATAAGAGAAAGAAGCCGTCATGGATACACTGCCCATAAGGAAGATAACGGTTTCAAAACCTTCCCGCAGAATGGCAAAGAAGACGATAAAGAACACACCCCAGCCAGCGCCAGCAATAGCGGCATGGGTATCAGAAGTCAGTTCCGCCGTTTGCCCCACCTGCTTGGATAACCAAAAGATGACATACCAAATTAGACCGGCGGTCAAAAACATGGCGATGGCCTCAAATAAAGCCTCAACCGAAGCATTGCCAATGGATGCTTTGACTTGAACCAGAACTAGTCCAGCAAGAATGCTGGCAACTATCGCGGAGCCGACTCCTAACCAAAGCTGTTTGATCTCGGCCTGTAATCCTTTTTTCTGCAGCAGGGTGAAAATAATCCCAACGATTAATGCTGCTTCAAGGCTCTCGCGGAACATAATGATAAATTCATTCATGATAATGAGTACTCGTTTAAGACTTAGGAATAAGTGGGTTTAAATCTTGAAATTATGTAGCCAGGATTTGACCCCATTATACATTAAGGCCTCTAAATGCAAATAGTTATCATTACTATTGTGGACCTAAAGCTCGCCTTTGCCGTAAAAAGAATTCCGAAAAAGGGCTAAAACAAGTAGAATGCTGCCGCAGCAATTACAGAGATTAAAGGGCAATACCTATGGAAATCATGGACACCATCAAAGAGCAGGTAGAGAACAACCAGGTGCTTCTCTATATGAAAGGCTCGCCTAATCAACCTCAGTGTGGGTTCTCAGCTCGCACTGTTCAGGCGCTGATGGGATGTGGTCATAGGTTTGCCTATGTAGATGTTTTATCTAACCCAGAAATCCGTGCAAACCTCCCAGCCTTTGGCAACTGGCCCACGTTTCCTCAACTTTGGGTTGCAGGCGAGCTGATTGGCGGTTGCGACATAGTGACAGAGATGCACGAAAAGGGTGAGTTAAAGCCTCTGATAGATGAAGTGGTATCATCCGAGCCACAAAGCGATAGCTAGCTACCCCAGCTAGCTATCTTAGCTAAAGCTAGCCGACAACTCCTCAATCACCAGACCAATACCTGCCTTTCTATGGGCGGGTGCAGTGGCGTCTGTCTTTTTTATTGTCTCCAAGGTTTTAACTCTGTTTTGAGTGAAAAGAATTAATTTTACAGGCTGCAGAAATAAGCTTGACCTCGTTAATGCGAATCATTATCATTTGCAGTCATAAGGTGATCGTAGTTGGAAGCAGTGCCATCGTTTCTTCGCACTGAGCTTCAATGTCACTCGATTGTGTTCCGGCGACCGATCTCCAAAATTAAGCTGTGCTGTTATTAAGGATTTCCTATGAATACCAAATTTCTTCTGTCCAAAATCCTGATTGGGTTTTCGATCTGTTTTCTAGTTGCCTGTGGCGGCGGTGGTGGCGGTTCCAGTACACCAGAGCCCGTGGTGACAGATACCGATGGCGACGGTGTTGCCGATGCTTCAGATGCATTCCCTAATGATGCAAGTGAAACCTCAGACAGCGATTCAGATGGCGTAGGAGATAATGCCGATAACTGTGCAGACGTGGCCAACGAAAATCAGGCCGATGCGGATGCTAACGGACAGGGAGATGCCTGTGATGCAATGCCAGAGGTGTATTCATACACTAACTCTGTGTTCACGGCGGACAGCGATTCAGTCAGTTATACAGGGCAAACGGCCAGACATATGCTGATCTCTGGCATGACTGATTATATGTCTGCCATGACAGAGTCAGGGAAAACCAAACAGGAATACCTGACAGACCTGGATTTCTTTATGAATGGCGACGGTGCAGATGCTGCTTCTACGGGTTTTACCCTTAAGAATGGCGCAGCTGATGGCAGTGATGTGGATAATGCGGCCACTTACGGAGCGGTTTCATCAGGCAAGAACCTCGATGGCAAGATCGCTGGTGGTAATGGCGAAGGCGGCGGGGAAACCTCAAAGCTGATTGGCGATGAGTTTTTTGGCTGGAGCGATGGGCTTTCGATCGGATCCTTGCCGATTAATCTAATCGATCTCTGGGTTGATCAACTGGCTAGCCAGGCTTCGGATGGTGTCTCAGTTACTGTTTCAACCGTCGATGGTGATGTCAATGTATCTAGCGTGCATTACGACGCCTATGGTCGCAATCAGCGTCAGTTGATTCAAAAGTTTCTACTCGGTGCGGTGACCTTCTCTCAGGGCACCAATGATTATTTTCAATCAGATTTTGCCACCCAGATTACGGAGCAAGAGGGCTCTAAAAATTACACCGCAGCCGAGCATAACTTTGATGAAGCCTTTGGCTATTACGGCGCTGCGCGAGATAACAACCTGTATACGGACCTCGAAGCCAGGGCTAAAAGTGGTCGCGACGAGTGGAAAAACGGCTACCACGATACCGATGGCAATGGTTTGATTGACCCACGCAGTGAATTCAACTTTGGCAATGCGCAAAATTGTGCCAAGCGCGACGTGGGCTCGGCTGACAATACTAACCCCACCGACTTGTCGACTGAGGCCATGGACGCGTTTCTTGCCGGCCGACAGATACTGAGCAATGCAGCCAATGCCGGTGTGATGTCTGCTGAGGAGCAAGAGGCATTGACTGCTCATGTAACCACCGCGGCACTGACCTGGGAAAAATGCATTGCCGCCACGGTGGTTCACTATATCAATGATGTTATCGCGGATATGGGCAATTTCTCTAACGGAGCCTTTGCCGATGTTGATAATTTCACCGATCTGGGCAAGCACTGGTCCGAGATGAAGGGCTTCGCACTGGGCCTACAGTTCAGTCCTTTCTCGCCATTTCGCGCCGAGGGCGCAACTACCGCTCAGGTCGATCTGGATACGCTAAAAACCATTCTCTCAGATTTTGGTGATGCGCCGGTTCTTGCGGATGGAAGTCAGGGAGGTGTTGCTGCCAGTGATACGGACGCCGCAATTGCTGCGTACATAGCCAGGCTCGAAGCCGCCCGAGAGACGCTTCAAATAGCCTACGGTTTCGACGCGGAAAATGTCGCAGGTTGGTAGCCAATGTCCTCGGTGCGATGAGTGTATAATGTAGTGATATTAAATGGGCTAACCTCGGTTAGCCCTCGTTTATTGGGAAAGATAAATATGGTCCGCTCCTGTTGTTTTATTCTTCTTCTGGCCTTGGGTCTAACCGGCTGTGTCGACAAATCAAGAGATCTTGCGTCTGCACCGGCAGCGACTACAGGTACTACACCCTCTGATTCTAGCTCAGGCAGCACGACTACAACCGAACCCTCTGACGAGGGATTCGACCGTTTGGCGCTTATGACTAACCTAGCCGACAACATCTTTATCCCCAACTATCAGTCAAGCGCAGACCTGGCAGAGACGTTCTCCAGCGACAGCGGCGCCCTGGCCACCTACTGTGGCTCCATAGGGTCTGCCGAAGAGGCTGCCGGCTATGAAGCGGCTAAATCCGGTTGGCTGTCCCTGATGGATGCGGTACAAAAAACTGAGTTGCATGTGGTTGGCCCCGCGCTTCGCAATGACGAGGCACTGCACAATAGGGTCCACTCCTATTCAGCAGGCACCCTGGCCAGTTGTGGTTTGGATCAGGCGGTGATTGCTGCCGCAAATGACGATTATCAGGTTGCTAATAGAGCCTTTAATCAGCGCGGTATGGGTGCGATTGAGTATCTGTTGTTCAACCAAAACCTCAAGCATAGCTGTTCCAGCCAGATAGGGGTCACAGCAACCTGGAATGACTTATCAGAGACTGAGCGTAAAACCCAACGCTGTGAACTGGCTCTGACGCTGGCTAAAGATGTTTCCCTTGCATCAGAGTTAATTCTAGATCAGTGGACGGAAGGAGATACCGCTTACAGATCAGAATTTCTTGCTGAAGAGAATCTCGGTGATAATGTCCAGATGGTGAGTGATGGCCTCTTCTATATAGAGACATTTACCAAATCCCAAAAGCTTATGATACCCCTGGGGCTGGATGATAAATGTAGCTCACTGACCTGTCCCGGTCTTCTGGAGTCACCTTACAGTCAGACCTCGCTGCGTAATATACGCACCAACAGCGCAGAGTTTTTGAGAATTTTTAACGGCGAAACCGGTTTAGGTTTTGACGATCTTATTATCGATGAAGACTTTTCAGAGATTGCTGAGCGGTTTCAAACTCAGCTTGCCGAGGTCGACAATAAGCTTGCGCTGATGTCTGTTACCCTCGAGGATCAGGTAGCTCTGGTTGATGCAGATGCCTCCGACCCAACCTGTGTCAATGGATTTGCCAATCCGGATACCGAGAATTCAATCCCAGCCTGCTCTCTGGCAGGTCTACTAAAGCGGGTGACTGACGATTTAAAGATTGAGTTTGTCACCATCGTAGGTGTTGCACTTCCAGGAAGAGTTCAATCTGACAATGATTAGACAAACTAGACAATGTGTTTTAGCCAGTCTTTTTATGGTATCGCCCATAGGGATTGCGCTGGATATAAGGCCCCCATCGATTGACGAGGTGTTGATTATTGGCTCCAAGGAAGACCAGGCCAAATTAGCTGGGTCGGGTATTCTATTGGGGCCGGAGTTAATCGAAAAGCAGTCCTATACTGACCTCAATCAGGTTATTAGCATGGCACCTGGCGTTTACGTCAGAGAGGAAGACGGCTACGGTTTAAGGCCCAATATAGGCATTCGCGGCGCCACCGCTGAGCGTAGCCAGAAGATCACACTGATGGAGGACGGTGTCCTAATAGCTCCCGCTCCTTACTCTGCACCGGCGGCTTACTACATTACCAATGCGGCTCGCCTGCACGCACTGGAAGTGCTCAAAGGTCCCGCCTCAATTGCTTTTGGCCCCCATACTGTGGGTGGCGCGGTCAATCTGGTGACCAGGCCCGCCTCATGGACAAATTATGGTCAGTTAGAGTATTCCACGGGTACAGATAATTTTCAGAGGATGTCAGCCCATGGCGAAATTGTTCGCGGCGACATTAGTCTGATGGGCGATTTTCTGCACTATGCGAGCGATGGATTCAAAAAACTAGCAGGCCAGGATTCCGGCTTTGAGCGCAGCGATATCAATATCAAGATGCACTGGCGCCCGGATACTGAGTTGAGACAGTCAGTAGTGGTAAAGATCGGCTATGCTGATGAAGACGCCAACGAGACCTATCTGGGCCTTACAGATACCGATTTTGATCAAGACCCTAATCTGCGCTATCCAGCCTCTCAGTTGGATAAATTTATCTCTGATCACAGACAGATACATCTGAGCCATAAGATCGATTTGACTGAGAGCTTAACGGTAAGCAGTAAGCTCTATTTCAATGAATTTAATCGTTCGTGGAACAAGCTGGATGGTTTTATCGATGGACCGAATATTAAGCTTGTTCTCAACTCACCTAATCAGTATGCCTCCGCCTACAGAGTGCTGGCTGGCCTAGAGGACAGTTCAAGCGCCGGTCTTGTGCTGGATGTGACAGATAACGACCGGGCCTATAGTTCAGAGGGGCTGCAGGTCAATATCTCCAAGAGCTTTGAACTAGGCAGCTTCAGTCATCAGCTGGATTTTGGGGTGCGCTACCACCATGATGATGTGGCGCGGAATCATCAGCAGCGCAGTTATGTCATGACCTCGGGCGTTATGTTTCAGCAGGAGATCGCAAGGCCCCAAAAAGTATTTAATTACGCAGAGACCGATGCCCTTGCTGTTTTCCTGCAGAATGAGTTTACCAAGGATGATCTCAAGATCAGTGTTGGCATTAGATATGAAGATATTGAAGGCAATATTAGAAATAAACTCACTGATTCCCAGAGCGCCAACCGCCAGTCCATCGTGGCGCCAGGGGCAGGGTTACACTACCAGTTAACGGATAACACCTCGTTGCTTGGTGGTATCTATGTGGGCTTCTCACCGGCCGGGCCTGGTAAATCCTCAGCGGAAGCAGAGGAGAGCGTCAACTCAGAGTTTGGCATCCGTTACGAGGACCAAGGCTTCTCGGCAGAGGCCATCGGTTTCTTTAGTCAGTACGATAATCTTCTCGGGCGGTGCCGCGCCTCAGATGCTGACTGTGCAGTGGGTGAAGAATTTAACGGTGGCGAAGTGGAAATCGGTGGTGTCGAGCTCAATGCTCAGTACCAGCTGGAACTCACGGAGTCTCTCTCACTCAGTTCACAATTCAATGCTACCTATACCGAGACTGCTTTTCAAAGATCGTTTCTCAGCCAGTTCTCTCAATGGGGTCTGGTTAAAAAAGGGGATGAACTACCCTATGTGCCAGAGTATGTAGGCAGATGGCAAATAGGCTTAGGCAACAGCAATTGGGCTGTGGATGCGGCGGTCAAGTATCAGCATGAAATGCGAGAAGTGCCAGGCGTTGGCGATTTAGTTCCTGGCAAACAAACTGAAAGCATTACCACATTGGACCTATCTGCGACCTGGTTTCTGAGTGAAACCACAAATCTTAAATTGATGGTGCGCAATGTGACTGATGAATCAGCCATTGTCTCTCACCGTCCCTTTGGGGCGCGTCCCAATCTACCGCGCATGGTATTGGGTCAATTCACCTACAGGTTTAGCCCATAGTGGACGTGATTTTTGCAGAACTGGTGAGTACACCAACAGATTTTTTGTTTGATTCCTCAAAGCGAATCTATTGGTTGTACCTGCTGAGTTCTCTTGCTATCGCATCCTATGTGGTCGCACGACAGACTGGGTCATTGCAGCTGGGGACCCAGCTGAGAAAATTATTTAACAGAGATTACTGGTTCGCCCGTTCCAGCCTGGTCGATTACTTCCTGATGTTTTTTAATAACGGGACAAAGATTCTTTTACTTGTTCCCCTGTTTGGAAGTCATCTGGCACTGACTATTTTCGTTGGCTCATCTCTTCAAGACAGTTTTGGTGACGCCCCGGAAATTGCCATGAACTGGTTTCTGATTGCGCTGCTTTTCAGTACGGTATTTTTCCTAGTAGAGGATCTGAGTCGATTTTTGCTGCACTTTTGTATGCACAGGTTCGATCTATTGTGGCGGTTTCATCGCACCCATCACAGTGCGACTCAGCTGACTCCCTTTACTCTGTTTAGAGTGCATCCGGTAGAGCATCTGCTGTACTTCTGCCGGGGTCTGCTGGTGTTTGGAGTGATCAGCGGGGTATTTATCTGGCTTTTTTCTGGCAAGCTCACGAGCTTGCAGGTTCTGGGTGTTGATCTGTTTGGGTTTCTGTTTAATCTCTGTGCTGCGAATTTAAGACATTCTCATATATGGATCTCATTTGGCCGATTTGAGCGTGTCTTTGTGAGCCCAGCTCAACATCAACTTCATCACAGCACTGAACACAGATTTGCCAATTTGGGTAGTGTTCTCTCCATCTGGGATGCCTGGTTTGGCACTAGATTATTCGCACAAAAGAGAGAAAAACTGAAATTTGGGCTATCCGATTAGGGATCACTCATAGGCCTAAATTTTCTCTATTGATCTACTAAAATTATTTTATTGGCAGGTGGAATACAGATTTGTTTCACTGCTCATCCTCTTTTTTACCCCCAATTCAATTCAATATTAATAGGAGATTTATATGGGTGTTTTAGTTGGACGGTCAGCACCTGACTTTACCGCAGCGGCAGTAACTGGCAGCGGAGAAATCGTCGATAGTTTTAACCTGAGTGAAGCTATTAAGGGCAAGAAAGCTGTTGTTTTCTTTTACCCACTGGACTTCACCTTTGTCTGTCCTTCAGAGCTGATAGCATTTGATCACCGCTATGAAGAATTTCAAAAGCGTGGTGTTGAGGTAATCGGTGTATCTATTGATTCTCAGTTCTCTCACAATGCCTGGCGAAACACAGCGATCAATGATGGTGGTATTGGCCCGGTTCGCTACACATTGGTTGCCGATGTTAAGCATGAAATTTGTCAGGCCTATGACGTAGAGCATCCCGCCGATGGCGTTGCTTTCCGTGGCTCTTTCCTAATTGATGAGCAGGGCATGGTCCGTCATCAGGTTGTGAATGATCTGCCATTGGGTCGCAATGTTGACGAAATGCTGCGTATGGTGGACGCGCTGAGCTTCCATGAAGAGCATGGTGAAGTTTGCCCAGCCGGCTGGAACCGCGGTGACAAAGGTATGAAAGACACCACCGCTGGTGTTGCTGAGTACCTCTCGGAAAATGCCGATGCTCTCTAAGCCATAGCCAAGGCTACAGAAAAAACCTCGCGCTTAGACTCGCGAGGTTTTTTTTCGGCCCCACTTAATGGTTTATTGGGGTACTGGGTCACATATTGTCGGGGCAGGGTTGGCTAATATGGCGACTGGTTTTTCTCAGCACGCAAGGACTCAGCATGAAACTCGTACCCCAAATATTCTGCGCGACTTTGGCATTCGCACCTCTGACAGCAACGGCTGACTTTATGGGACTCTATCTGGGCGCAGGCACCTGGCAGGGAATCCCTACAGGTAGCGTTGGCCGAACTGATATAGATTTAGATTCAACGCTTAATCTAGGGGAGGAGAGCAATGGGTTTGCCTATATTGCCATTGAACACCCCATTCCCGTACTGCCCAACCTGCGGGTTCAGCACAGTGAAATGAATTGGAGCGGCAGTGCGCTTATTACCGCGGGTACAGACCTAAATGGCAATCCATTCACCACCACTCAACAGGCGGATATTGCGCTGGATTTAACCCATACAGATGCGACTCTCTACTATGAACTGTTGGACAGTATTGTCGACTTAGATCTGGGACTGACAGCTAGGCTATTTGATGGTGAAGCTAGCCTGCTAGGCACGGCGCAACAGGAGAGCATTGACTTAGATGCAGCTGTGCCATTGCTCTACGGCAAACTAGGGGTCTCAGTACCCACAACAGGACTGGCTGCTGAGCTATCGGCGAACTGGGTGAATGTGGACGAATTTAGGCTGATCGACTGGTCTGCTCAGCTAAGCTATGAGTTTGATGTGATGCCGGCCATGGATGCCGGCATTATTCTTGGCTATAGATCACAGCTGATCGAGCTGGATGATCTCGATGAGCTACAGTCAGATGCCCGATTTGAGGGTGTCTTTTTGGCCCTGCAGCTGCATTTCTAACCAAATTGGTGCTCGGCAGAGCTATCTACTGTCGGGCGACCCCTACACTCTGCGACTGCGCCAGGGACGAGCTATTTCCTCATGCTTGACCTTATATTCCCCCGTCTGGCGATCTCTAAGGTAATGATCAAGGGCTAGCTCTACCACCGGGAAGGCTAGTTCCGACCAGGGGATATCGGCCTCATGAAACAGAGCTACCTCTGAGGACTCAGAGCTGGGGCCAAATACAGGTTCAGCCAACTCGGCTCGATAAAATACATAGACCTGATTGATCTGAGGGATATCAAACAGTGCGTATAAGGAGGGATTGATAACCACGGCATTGGCTTCTTCGACACATTCCCTCAGTGCGCCATCCAGAGAGGACTCGCCGTTCTCCAGAAAGCCTGCGGGAAGGGTCCAGAAGCCATGACGGGGCTCGATAGAGCGTTTGCACAGTAACACCTGCTCGCCGTATACAGGTAATACGCCGGCAATAACCTTAGGATTCTGATAATGAATAATCTCGCAGCTGTCACAGACATGACGCTCCCGGTTATCACCCTCAGGTATCTTTTTTACAACGGCACTGCCGCAAGCGGAACAAA
>JBMZST010000011.1:0-15554 GCA_049623265.1 Porticoccaceae bacterium | reverse complement strand
GCCAGTGCACCTTGGGCGAAACCGGTATGGCCTGCCCGATGAACTGCCCCAAGACCTTGCGCAATGGCCCCTGTGGTGGCGTGCGCAGCAATGGCCACTGTGAGGTAGACCCAGATATGGTTTGCGTCTGGGTAACGTCCTGGCAAGGCAGTCAGCGTATAGGCAATCTGGAAACTGGTATTCAGATTATTCAGCCCCCTGTGGATGTGCGCAACAAAGGCAGCAGCGCCTGGTTGCGTGCGGTGCGGAAAAAATTGGGAGTAGCGGAGTCATGATGTTTGACGATGAACCCATAGCGGGCGAGAACCTGCCAATTCTGCCAGGCCATTGTTCGCCGGGCCGATTTGAGCGCGTGCTGCGCGCCGGTCAGTTTGCTGTGACCGCCGAGATTGCACCGCCAGACTCCGCCGACCCAGTGGAGGTGTATCAGCGAGCCGCACTGTTTGATGGCTATGTGGATGCCATTAACGCCACCGACGGCTCCGGGGCAAACTGCCATATGTCCAGTGTGGGCATGTGTGCATTGCTGACCCGCCGGGGTTACTCAATGATTATGCAGATCTCCTGTCGCGATAAAAATCGCATTGCCATGCAGGGGGATGTTCTGGGTGCCTCGGCTATGGGGGTATCCAATATTCTCTGTCTCAGTGGCGATGGCGTGCAGTCTGGAGATCACCCTGAGGCCAAGCCAGTATTTGATATGGATTGCATGACCAGCCTGCAAATGATTCGCGGCATGCGTGACGATGCCCAGTTTCTCAGCGGCCGCAAAATAACCTCACCGCCACAGGTTTTTCTCGGTGCCGCGGCCAATCCCTTTGCGCCCCCTTTCGATTATCGTCCTCTGCGGCTAGCCAAAAAAGTGGCAGCGGGAGCGCAGTTTGTGCAGACCCAATACTGCTTTGATATTGACATGTTAAAAACTTACATGGCCAAGGTGCGGGATATGGGTCTGCATGAAAAAGTGTTTATTCTGCCCGGCGTAGGTCCATTGGCCTCGGCGAAATCTGCCGAGTGGATTCGTAAAAATGTCGCCGGTGTGCATATTCCCGATGCCATTATCAAGCGTCTGGCTGGTGCCGAAGACCAAAAGCAGGAAGGGGTCAATATCTGTATCGATATGATCAACCAGATCAAAGAAATGGAAGGGGCCAGCGGCGTGCATATTATGGCCTACCGCCAGGAAGAGCGGATCGCTGAAATTGTAGAAAAAACCAAAGTGCTGGGCGATAGAACCCCCTGGCATCCCAATCGTTAAACTCTGGAGACCAGCATGACCATTACCACCATCAGCTCAGCTACCAAAGAAGTCAACATTGGCTTTGATCAGCCCTTTGTGATTATTGGTGAGCGCATTAATCCCACAGGCCGAAAAATATTGGCCGAGGAAATGAAAGTAGGGGACTACAGCCGTGTCGAAGCTGATGCGCTGGCACAGGTGGCTGCGGGTGCACAGATGCTGGATGTCAACGCGGGTATACCTCTGGCTGACGAGCCGCGCATACTGGCGGAGTCAATCCAGCTGGTGCAGTCGATTACCGATGTGCCTATCAGTATTGATTCGTCAATTATTGAAGCGCTGGAAGCCGGTCTCGCGGTCTATCAGGGCAAGGCACTGGTCAATTCTGTGACCGGTGAAGATGAGGTGTTGGAGCGGGTACTGCCACTGGTGGCCAAATACGGCGCGGCCGTGGTGGCAATCTCCAATGATGAAACTGGCATCTCTGAGGACCCTGATGAGCGTTTTAAGGTGGCAAAAAAGATTGTCGAGCGCGCTGCAGATCATGGCATTCCCTATCAGGATGTTGTGGTAGACCCCCTGGTAATGCCCATAGGCGCCATTAATACAGCGGGGCTGCAGGTGATGCATATTATTCGCCGTCTGCGAGAAGAGCTAAAGGTAAACACCACCTGTGGTGCCTCTAATGTCAGCTTTGGGCTGCCCAACCGCAATGGTATTAACAGTGCATTTTTAACGATGGCCATGGGCGCTGGTATGACATCCGCTATTACCAGCCCACTGCACCCAGAGGTGATGCAGGCCGTGCGCGGTGGTGATGTCATGATGGGCAATGACCCGGACTGCGCCAACTGGATACGAGCCTACCGCGAACCTCCCGCAGAGGGCGCTGGTCGTGTCCGAGGTGGCCGTCGTCGCCGGGGCTAGCTAATGTCAGAGCCTATGGTCAAGGTGGTATTTACCCCCTCCGGGCGCCGCGGCAGCTTTCCGGTCAACACACCGCTGCTGCAGGCGGCCCGTGTACTGGGGGTGGATATAGATTCAGTCTGCGGTGGTCGTGGTCTCTGTGGGCGCTGCCAAATTATCTGTGCCCAGGGCTCCTTTGCCAAACATCAGATTGAATCCGATAGCAGTCATCTCTCCGAGCTCTGCGCTACAGAGATTAAATATGGCGAGCGTAAAACCCCTCTGGCCGAGGGCCGCCGTCTCAGCTGTCATACCCTGTTGCTCGATGATGTGGTGATTGATGTACCTCCTGAAAGCCAGGTGCATCGTCAGGTTGTGCGCAAAGAGGCCGAGTATCGGGATATTAGTTTGGATGCCGCCACGCGCCTCTACTATGTGCAGGTAGCAGAGGCCGATATGCATGTACCCAAGGGCGATTTGCAGCGATTGACAGACGCGCTTGAGCAGGACTGGCAACTCAATCAACTGTCCTGCGACAACGGTCTTTTACTGCGCTTACAGCCGGCACTGGCAGAGACTGGGCGCGGGCTCACTGTTGCGGTACACCGGGGTCAAACTATTGTCGCCCTGTGGCCCGGGTTTAGAGACAAAGCCTATGGCGTGGCGGTGGATGTAGGTTCTACCACCATTGCCGCCCATCTCTGCGATTTGACCAGTGGTGACGTGGTAGCAAGTGCCAGCCTGATGAATCCCCAGATTCGTTTTGGTGAGGATTTAATGAGTCGTGTCTCCTATGTGATGATGAATCCGCAGGGTGCCGGGGAGATGACCCAGGTGGTGCGCGAAGCCCTTAACAGCCTGTTTGCTGAGGTCGCTGTGCAGGCCCAGATCGATATTACGGATATTCTTGAAGTCAGTCTGGTGGCCAACCCAATTATGCATCATATTCTGCTGGGTATTAGCCCAGTAGAGCTGGGGGGAGCTCCCTTTGCCCTGACCACAGATGCCGCGGTAGAAATAGTAGCCAGAGAGCTGGACTTACACATAAATCCCGGTGGCCGACTCTATGTGTTGCCCTGTATTGCCGGCCATGTAGGGGCGGATACCGCCGGCGTGATTCTCTCCGAGGAGCCCCAGCTACAGGACCAGATGACATTGCTAGTGGATGTGGGCACCAATGCCGAAATTGTACTGGGCAATCGCCAGCGCTTACTGGCCTGCTCCAGTCCCACAGGCCCGGCTTTTGAAGGAGCGCAGATCAGCTGTGGGCAGCGTGCGGCCAATGGCGCTATTGAGCGGGTGCGTATTGACCCAGAAACACTGGAGCCGCGCTTTAAGGTGATTGGTAGTGAGCTCTGGTCTGACCAGACGGGTTTCGAGCAGTCCATCGACAGCCATGGGGTCACGGGAATCTGTGGCTCAGGGATTATCGAGGTGGTGGCTGAGATGTATCTGGCCGGCATTGTCACTGAGGATGGCATTATCGATGGCGGGCTCGCCGCGCGCACGCCGCGGATCAGCCAAAATGGCCGTACCTGGTCCTATAGCCTGCACTTGCCAGGGTCTGAAGAGACAGCAGTGGTAATCACGCAAAATGATATACGCCAGATCCAGCTGGCCAAGGCGGCGCTCTATGCCGGGGTGAAGCTACTCATGGACCATATAGGCACACACAAAATCGAGCGTATTCGCCTGGCAGGGGCCTTTGGTAGTTATATTAATGTGCAGCACGCCATGGTGCTTGGGTTAATCCCAGATTGCGCACTGGATCAGGTGTCTTCAGCGGGTAATGCGGCCGGTACCGGTGCCCGTATCGCACTGTTAAACCAACAGTCCAGAACTGTGATCGAAACATTGGTAAAAAATATTGAGAAAATTGAAACCGCTATGGAAGAAAAATTCCAAGATTACTTTGTGGATGCTATGGCATTTCCCAATAAAACAGATGAGTTTCCCCATCTGTTTTCCCATGTTGCCAGGCCGGAGCCCAAGGTGGTCAATGAAAGCGCGGGAGCCAGCCGCAAACGCCGTCGTCGATAAAGGTTTTCGCTGCGCGATTATTTCAAATTTTGAGTAAAAATCTCTTCTTTTACCGACGATTCTGGGCCTATAATCGCGCCAAAAGCCTCGCTGTTTAACAGCGCGTCCTAGGTCTGTAATTACGCTAATAATAAAAGCAAAGTAGTCAGAAGGGATTGTGGATATGATCGATACCGCCGATGCTGCAGATGTAGAGATATCAGACGCCAATATCACCATACATATTGGCTTCCTTTTAATGCCAGAATATACCCTGAGTACCTTCTCTAACGCAGTCTCTGTGCTGCGTATGGCCAATCGCCTTAGCGGCAGAGAACTCTACAGGTACTCCGTGTTTAGCTTGGATGGCGAGCCAGTCATCTCCAGTGCCGGTCTTGAACTGAGGCTAGATGGCAGCCTTAAATCTGTCGGTGATATGAACGTGCTGGTGGTTTGCGGTGGCTACAATATCAAAGACCACTGCAGTAAAGAGGTGCTGGATGCGTTGCGGCTAATGGCCAAGAAGCAAATTCCTCTGGGTGGTATGTGCACAGGCAGCTATGTCTTGGCGGCCGCCGGTTTATTAGATGGCTATCGCAGCACCATACATTGGGAAAATATCGCCAGTATGCGAGAACAGTTTCCTAAGCTCAATATTGGCTCCAGCCTATTTGTGATCGATCGCGATCGCTACACCTGCTCCGGCGGTATCAGCTCTATTGATCTGATGCTTAATCTGGTGGCCAGTATTCATGGTCATCAGCTGGTGCAGCAGATTTCCGAGCAGTTTACCTGCGATCGAGTGCGCACCGAAAAGGACCCCCAGCGGGCGCCGCTGCAATATCTGATCGGTGCCAGTCAGCCGCGTCTGGTGGATGCTGTGGTACTTATGGAAGCTAATATTGAAGAGCCCCTGAGTCTGGACGAGGTGGCCGAGTATGTGGGTATTTCAAGGCGTCAGTTGGAGCGGTTGTTTAACCGTTATCTGCACTGTGCACCCTCGCGCTATTATTTGGAGTTGCGTCTATCCCGCGCTAGGCTGCTACTGCTACAAACTTCGATTCCGGTGATTGATGTGGCTATAAGCTGCGGATTTTCCACCGCGCCTCATTTCAGCAAATGTTACAGCGATCTCTATGGCAAGCCACCCAGCAAGGAACGTCGCGCTCTGGCTTAGGGCTTAGGGCTGATGGCGATAGTCTGTGGGCCGGGCATCAAAGGCACTGCGAAAGGCGCGGGAGAAGTGCGCCGTATCGGCAAACCCGCATTCCTGAGCTATATCGGTAATTGAGCGCTGGGTATTCTGTAGCAGCCACAGGGCATAACTCAGGCGAATCTTTCGATAAAATTTTTGCAGACTCTCGCCGGTATCGGCCAGAAACAGACGCTCGAGCTGCCGTTTAGAAATATTAATCCGCTGGGCGATCTGGTCAGTTGCCAGAGGTCGACTGAGATTTTGTTCCATCAGTAGCAGTGCCTTAACCACCCATTTGTTTTCCACCTGATAGTCTGAGGTGGGCTGTGGCTGCGGTGCATTGGCTGGTCTGGGGCTGTCCATCACCAGAATACGCAGACTTTTGCGCGCCCAGCTCTGGCCTAGATGGCGCTCAATAATATAGGCCGCCAAGTCCGCGGCAACAGCGCCGCCGGCACAGGTGATGCGGTCGCCTTCGTCAACAAACAACTGATCGGCCACCGGCGTCACATCAGTGTAGCGATCGGTTAAATCCTTGTGATGGAACCAGCTGACACAGCAGCGCCTATTGGCCATAAGCCCAGCGCGAATCATGGCAAAGGATCCGGTGCACAGACCTATTATGGGCGTATGGGCGCGATCGGCGCGCTGCAGGTAGTCGATCACATGCTGGCTGCCATTGAGTGTCTCAGGCAATAGCCCACCAACTACCACTATATAGTCAAACTCCGCTGGATCACGGTAGATTTCCCAGGGCTCAACTGTGACGCCTGAACTCGAGGTAATCTTTTCTCTATTGGGCGCCATCACTGTCCAGCGGCAGTTGATCTGCTCACTGTGATCGCCCTCATCGGCGGCCAGCCTGAGAGCATCGACAAAGGCTGAAAAGGGCAGCAGGGTAAAGCTGGGCATCAGCACAAAGCCCACTGAGAGGCTGGGAGACAAGGGGGATATTTCAGCTGTGCTTTTCGCCATTTCTTGCGCCTTTTAAACTGCAGTTGGGGCCTAAATTTTACGGTTGGCGGCGCACATGTACAATAAATAAGTATTTTGGCTTGAATTAAAGTGCCATTTTGCTCAAATTTTAGGCTAATGGGCCTTTAATTGTCGTTTTTATCCTTGGATATGTCAGTTTTATTCTATCGAGGCATGGCAGCAAATTGCTCCAATACACCATAAGGACAGCAATTTAGAAGAGTTCTGACAATGAAAAAATACTCTGGCTTTAGCCTGGTCAAAAACGCCCTCAGCTACCATGAAAACTGGCAGAAGCTATGGCGCAGTCCCACCCCCAAAACCGACTACGATGTCATTGTGGTAGGCGGTGGTGGCCACGGTTTGGCCACTGCCTATTACTTGGCCAAGGTGCATGGCATTACCAATGTGGCAGTGATCGAAAAAGGCTATCTGGGTGGGGGTAATACCGCTCGTAACACCACCATTATTCGCTCCAACTATTTATGGGACGAGGCGGCTCAGCTCTATGAACTGTCCCTCAAGTTGTGGGAAGGGCTGAGTCAGGAGCTGAACTACAATGTGATGTTCAGTCAGCGGGGCGTGCTTAATCTGGGCCACAATTTGCAGGATATGCGCGATATAGAGAGACGGGTCAATGCCAACCGCTTAAATGGTATTGACGGCGAAGTGGTGACCCCAGAGCGCATTAAAGAAATAGCCCCCCTGATCAATATTTCCAAGGACTGCCGCTATCCAATTCTGGGTGCGTCCTGGCAACCCCGCGGTGGTACTGCGCGGCACGATGCGGTGGCCTGGGGCTACGCGCGGGGTGCCGATGCCCTGGGGGTGGACCTGATTCAGCAGACTGAGGTGACGGGGATACGCCGCAAAAATGGTGCAGTGCTCGGTGTGGAGACCAGTCAGGGGTTTATCGGTGCGCGCAAAGTAGCCTGTGTTACCGCGGGTAATTCCGGTGTTGTGGCGGGCATGGCTGGCCTTAGACTGCCAGTTGAGTCACGACCGCTTCAGGCGCTGGTGTCTGAGCCGGTCAAACCCTGCCTGGATACGGTGGTGATGTCCAATGCGGTCCATGGCTATATCAGCCAGTCGGACAAAGGTGATCTGGTCATTGGTGCCGGTGTTGATGGCTACAATGGCTATGGTCAGCGCGGGTCGTTCCATGTGATTGAGCACACCTTGCAGGCTATTTGCGAGCTGTTCCCAGCCTTTAGTCGCGTGCGTATGAACCGACAGTGGGGTGGTGTTGTGGACACTTGCCCGGATGCCTGCCCCATTATCAGCAAGACATCGGTGGATGGCCTGTACTTTAACTGTGGTTGGGGCACTGGCGGCTTTAAGGCCACACCGGGCTCTGGCTATGTGTTTGCCGATACAGTGGCCAACGATCATCCTCACCCATTGGCTGCTGCCTTCACCGTTGAGCGCTTTAATACGGGTGCGCTTATTGATGAGCATGGCGCCGCTGGTGTGGCCCATTAATCGACCGTCTATTACCGAGATATTTCGACTATGTTATTAATTCACTGTCCCCACTGCCGCGAAGATCGCGAGGAAGAAGAATTTAGCTACAGTGGCGAGGCCCATATTGTGCGCCCCCCTGACCCCGAGGCTCTTAGTGACGAAGAATGGGGCGATTATCTGTTTTTCCGCAAAAACCCCAGAGGTATCCACCACGAGATGTGGTACCACCAGGCGGGGTGTAGGCGCTACTTCTATGCCACTCGCGACACAGTTAGCTATGCAATCCTAGAGACCTATGCCGTGGGCGAAAAACCCCAGATGACCGCAGCGGGGGTAGGGCAATGAGTCAAATGAATCGACTGCCCAGTGGCGCGCGCACAGATAGCTCGGTTTCTATTAACTTTACCTATAATGGCAAGCCACTACAGGGTGTTGCTGGCGATACCCTAGCTTCGGCACTGCTGGCCAACGGCGTCAACCTGGTGGGCCGCAGCTTTAAATACTCGCGTCCCCGCGGCATTGTGGGCCATGGGGCGGAAGAGCCTAATGCCATTATGCAGATTGGCTCTGGGGCGGCCACAGTGCCCAATGTAAAGGCTACCCAGGTAGAGCTTTATGAAGGCCTTGAGGCGGCCTCAGTCAATGGCTGGCCCAGTGTAAATTTTGATCTGATGAGCATTTTTGGCTGGTTTGGTCGCCTGATGCCCCCCGGTTTTTACTACAAGACCTTTATGTACCCAGCAAAATTGTGGATGACCTATGAACATTTTATCCGCAAGGCGGCGGGTCTGGGCAGTAGTCCGCTTCAGCAGGATCCCGATAATTACGACAAGCTAAACCAGCACTGCGATCTATTGGTGGTGGGCGCAGGCCCGGCCGGCCTGATGGCAGCGCGAGAAGCTGCCCGCGCCGGTGCCAGGGTAATCATTGTCGATGAGCAGGCGGAGTTTGGCGGTAGCCTGCTGGCATCAACCCAGCGTATCGACGGCCGCAGTGCAACAGCCTGGGTCGATGAGGTTGTAGCTGAGCTGAATGGGTTTAGCAATGTGCAGGCATTGCCCCGCAGCACTGTATTTGGCTATTACGACCATAACTTTTTGGCTGTGCTGGAGCGCCGCACCGACCATCTGGGCCTTACCGCAGCAGCTGGTGCTCGTCAGCGGATACATCGAGTGCGCGCCAAGCAGGTGATACTGGCGACAGGTGCCTTTGAACGCCCTCTGGTATTTGCTCACAATGATATTCCCGGGGTTATGCAGGCATCCTCTGTCTCCACCTATGTCAATCGTTACGGAGTGGCTCCAGGCAATAAACTCCTCGTATTTACCACTAATGACAGTGCTTACCAAACGGCTATCGATTGGCACCGAGCTGGTCGCTCCGTGGTTGCAGTTATTGATACCAGGGCCGCGCCCGGGGGCGAGTGGGTGGCTGCGGTCAAGCAGCTGGGTATTCAGGTGATGGCTGGCTACGGCCTGATAGAGGCCCAGGGTGGTAAGCGGGTAAAACGTGCGCTGGTCGCGCCTCTCAGCGTCGATGGCTCTGAGGTCACTGGCCCAGTGCAGAAGCTGGACTGTGATTTGATCGCCTGTTCTGGGGGCTGGAGTCCGGCTATTCATCTCAGCTCTCACACCGGCGCCAAGCCAATTTGGGACCCTGCCATAGTAGGCTTTAGGCCTGGCGACTCAAAGCAGCAGGAGCGCTCTGTGGGTGCCTGCGGTGGCAGTTATGCTTTATCTGCCTGCCTAGCAGAGGGCGCTTCAGCCGGTGCCGAAATGGCCCATCTGTGCGGCCATGGCGATGGCAGTCTGCAGTTCCCTCAGGCCGAGGTAGAGGAGGTTCCAGAACAGCCCCAGCAGGCTTTGTTCCTGGTGCCCCATACCAAGCCCACTAGCCGCGCACCCAGTCAGTTTGTGGATATGCAACTGGATGTAAGTGCCAGCGGTATTGAACTGGCAGTGCGCGAGGGTTTTGAATCTGTGGAGCATATTAAGCGCTACACTGCCATGGGTTTTGGCACCGACCAGGGCAAGCTGGGCAATATTAATGGCATGGCAATTCTGGCCAATGCCCTGGGGCAAAGTATTCAGGAGACTGGAACCACTATTTTCCGTCCCGCCTATACGCCCACTACCTTTGGCGCTATTGCGGGTCGCGATGTAGGTGAGTTATTTGACCCTGAGCGCTATACCCCTATGCAGCGCTGGCATCAGGATCAGGGGGCTGAGTTCGAAGATGTGGGTCAGTGGAAGCGACCCTGGTATTTCCCCCAGCAGGGCGAGTCAATGCAACAGGCGGTCAACCGTGAATGTCTGGCGGTGCGCAACACTGTGGGCATTCTGGATGCCAGCACATTGGGTAAAATCGATATTCAGGGGCCGGATGCTGCGGAATTTATCACCCGCATGTACACCAATTCTTATCTTAAATTGGCTCCGGGCAAATGCCGCTATGGCGTTATGCTTAAGGAAGACGGCATGATCTTTGACGACGGTGTCTGTGCCTGCCTGGGCGAGAACCACTATCTGATGTTTACCACCACCGGTGGTGCGGCGGGCGTGTTGGCCTGGCTGGAGCTATGGCAGCAAACCGAATGGCCCGATCTCAAGGTGTATTTCACCTCAGTCACTGACCACTGGGCCACCGCGACCATTACTGGTCCCCAGGCCCGCAAAGTCGTGGCCAAGGTCTGCGAGGATATTGATCTGGCACCGGATGCCTTCCCGTTTATGGACTGGCGCGATGGTACGGTGGCTGGTGTCGCGGCACGGGTTTTCCGCATTAGCTTTACCGGCGAACTATCCTACGAAATCAATGTACCCGCTCATTATGGTCGTCATATCTGGGAGGCCTTAATTGCGGCAGGGGAGGAGTACGGTATTACCCCCTATGGCACCGAGACCATGCATGTGCTGCGTGCCGAGAAGGGCTTTATTATTGTGGGTCAGGATACCGACGGCTCTATGACCCCAGCGGATATGAATATGGACTGGGTTGTAAGCAAAAATAAGCGCTTCAGCTTTATCGGCAAAAGGTCCCTGCAGCGCAGTGATTCTCAGCGAGAGGATCGCAAGCAGCTGGTGGGTCTTAAAACTGTGGACGGCGCTCAGGTTTTGCCTGAGGGTGCCCAGATCGTGTTTGATCCCCAGCAAGCCATCCCTATGGCAATGCAGGGCCATGTGACCTCCAGCTACTTCAGTGCCACCATGGGTCATTCTATTGCGCTAGCGGTAGTTAAAGGTGGCCATAGTCGCCTCGGGCAGGTGGTTTACTGTCCCTTGGCCGATGGTCACACTATCGCCGCAGAGATTGTCAGTTCTGTGTTTTATGATCCCAACGGGGAGCGCCAACATGTCCAATAAGTCAGCGGAAATCACAACAGAAACACCATTGCGGTATTTTCATAGGCTATCCAGTCAGCAGACAGATAGCCAGAACACTGAGCTGTTTAATGGCGATGCCGACTTCGGGCTGGTGATTAAAGAGGCGCCCCTGCGCACCCATCTCAATCTGCGAGGCAATCCCCAGGACCCGAGTTTTGGTGCTGGTATTAAGGCCGTATTGGGTATTGCACTGCCGACAGAGCCAGGCAGCTATCATTGTAATCAGCAACATTCCCTCTACTGGCTGGGCCCGGATGAGTGGGTGCTGGTCAGCGAAAGTCCGGCTGCCGAACTTGAGGCTGAGCTCAGAAACCTGCTGTCCGGGCATATCGCCATTGTCGATATCAGCGGTGGTCAAACATTGATTAACCTGCGTGGGGCAGAGGGCCCGCTGCAGACTGTTTTAAAAAAATCCTCAGTCTATGATTTTGCCGCCTGGTCACCGGCTGAAAAGAATGCAGGACGCTGCGCTCAAACCACTTTTGCTAAGGCGACAGCTCTGCTCAGCAATCAACCAGATGGCTCCTTTAATCTGATTTTGCGACGCAGTTTTGCCGACTATATTGCCCGCTGGCTATTGGATGCGGGTCGGGAGTTTGGTTGTCGCATTGAGGGTTAACTGAGTAAAAAATGACCCCGATACTGCCGCGACTTGCCTGGCGGTGGCTGTGCGCTCGGGGTCTAAAGTGCTGCAGGTTAATGTTGTTTCAGATTACCATTGCTACAGGTTATGTCTCTGGCTTGTCGATACATTCCATGGCTGGCTGCTCACAGCGCGCGCAGTCTTGGCCCCGCAGCTCACAGGTTTTAAAGCAGCGATGAAATTCACTGATGCACTGGCGGATTTCGGGGGTTTGTTCAGTGCAGGCCTCGGCCGGAGCTGAGGCAAAAATAGTGCGCCTGTCGATCAGGTCGCAATAGCTGCTCAGCAGCATAGCCTGTCTTTGGGCATGCAGTGCAGCAGTCTGACTTGCAGGCTCTGTGAACTGTGTATTGATAAGTTCTCTCTGGGTATAGACTGCGCTGCGGACTAAATCGTAATGATCTACCGAGTAATCAGCTCTCTGGGGGTTGTGAGAGCAGGCGGGCAGCAGAACTACAAAAAGTAAACTGATAATGACTGAATATTTCACCTTTGCGCTCCTTTTGGTGCTCCTTGGTGGTCTGGCTCCTTTGCCGTAACGCCATGCTCGGCGTGTTGGCTGAATTCAGAATATGCCAACCTTGGCGACAAAGGTCAAGAGAGTATCTTTAAAAAACGTTATGCAGCGCCCAAATCCAGACTCTGTTTATTATGATGAATTTATCCAGCTGCAAGAAAAGTTGCGAGATAAGCTTCTTTCCCTGCGCAAGGCCCGTAATATGGTGCAGGAAGATATGGCTGATTATGAGTTATCGGTGCGCCAGTATCAGCGTATGGAGCAGGACCCCACCGCTATAGTTTCTCTATGGCAGCTGTTCAAGTTGGCCAAGGCCCATAATCTGGATATTCACGAGCTATTAGATCTGTAGAATTTGCCGCAATAGTCCCCTAAGCCAAGCTAGACGTGTTGGTTGAAATTTGAATGTGCAAACCTTGTCAGCACATTTCGAAAGGGATTTTGAACAGGGAACATGCAGCGACCAAACCCGGATTCTATATATTACGACGAATTTATGCAGCTGCAGCGAAAGCTGCGGGCGCGCATTGTGTCCCTGCGCAAAAACCGCAACCTGGTCCAGGAAGATATGGCGGATTATGAATTGTCAGTTCGCCAGTATCAGCGCATGGAGCAGGACCCCACAGCCATAGTGTCTCTCTGGCAAATCTTTAAACTGGCTAAGGCCCACAATCTAAACGTTCACGAACTCCTGGATCTCTAGCCAGTGACTCAGCGAATCAGCAGTTGACGGCGGTATTTTTACTCCCTATTGCTACTATAGGTTGTGAAAACTGAAGGCTAAGGCTAAGGTGTCGCGCCGTAATTGTCCAAAATAACCGTGCCCATGAAAAAAGCCTTTGTTACCCTGCTTGCTGTTGCTGCGATCTCCTTGAGCGGCTGCGACCAACAGGTCTCTGTGACCCCAGCCGAAAAACCGGCCGCCGGTTTGATTAGTCAGATAGATAACAGTTGGTATCTCGAATCCGCAGCCAAGGTGGAAGATATTCATCGTGCTGTGACTAATGCCAGTAAAAATAAGGGGGCAGCGAAAAATATTATCCTCTTTGTGGGTGATGGTATGAGTATCGCCACCACCACAGCTGCGCGTATTTTGGATGGCCAGCAGAGGGGCATGTTGGGCGAGGAAAATAGTCTGAGCTTTGGTCACTTTCCCTTTACCGGTTTAATGAAAACCTACAATACTGATGCTCAGACGCCAGACTCAGCTGGCACTATGACCGCAATCATCAGTGGCGTGAAAACCGATGTGGGGGTCATAGGTGTCGACGAGGATGTTATTCTGGAAGACTGTGGCTCAATGGCGGGTAATCAGTTAATAACGGCCCTAGAGCTCGCTGAGATTGCCGGTCTATCAACCGGTATTGTCTCCACAGCCCGCATCACTCATGCTACACCGGCCGCGGCGTACGCCAAGTCAGCCAGTCGCGATTGGGAAGATATTTCCAATATGCCCGCTGAAGCTGTGGTTGCAGGCTGCGAGGATATTGCTTCGCAGTTAATCCACTTCGAAAGCAATCTCGAGGCGCGATACGAGGGTTCAGATATCAATGGTATTGATGTGGTCATGGGCGGTGGCCGCAGGCACTTCCTACCCAAGGATGCGGCGGCTAATAGTGCAGATGCAGCCAGTGCGATAGAGGGAGATCGCACCGATGGCCGCAATCTGATTGAAGAATGGCAGTCTATATATCCCAACGGTATTTATATCGATGAGCAGCAGGGTTTCGAGGCACTGGACCTAAACGCCGAGGCACCTGTATTTGCTCTGTTTAATGAGTCCCATATGCTGTACGAGGCCGACCGCAGTAACGATATAGCTGGGGAGCCCTCGTTGACAGAGATGACCACAGCTAGCCTGGATATTTTGGATAACAATCCCAATGGGTACTTCCTGCTGGTGGAGTCTGGTCGAATTGACCATGGTCACCATGCTAATAGTGCCTTTAATGCGTTAACGGACACCATAGAGTTCTCGCGCGCTATCCAGGCTGCTGTCGACAATAGCAACCCAGATGAGACGCTGATTATAGTGACTGCAGACCACGGGCATGTTTTTACCATAGCCGGGTACCCAAAGCGGGGCAATCCCATATTGGGCAAGGTTGTGGACGTTGGCACCAGCGAGCTGGCCAGAGGATTGGACGGTCTGCCATACACCACATTAAGTTATGCTAACGGTCCCGGGTTTCATGATTTTGGTGATGAGACTAATGCCGATAAGGTGTATTACACCGAGCCCTTTAGGGGTCGCGCAGATCTCACCCATATAGACACCGAGCGCAGCGGCTTCCATCAGGAGGCCATGATTACCAAACGCAGTGAGAGCCATTCCGGTGAAGATGTGGCCATATACGCCACCGGCCCGGGTGCTCATCTGGTATCAGGCACCCAGGAGCAGAGCGGGGTCTTTCATATTATGAACTTCGCCGCCGACCTGGCGGGTAGGGCGGAAACAGCCCTGAGCGAGTAAACAGCCAAGCAGCCCTTATTTAACTAATTCCGCTTAACATATCTCAGCAGCTGCCAGTAAAACAACGGCGTCATAATTAGCCAGGGCATCTGACCCTGCAGGGTAATGGTGCGATCGGCAAACTCAAATAACACTGGATTCCAAAGAGAGCCCAGAGGTGACATCGGGGCCCAGGACAGCCGCTTCCCCACCGCCAGTTGATCATGGTACAGAAACATTTCCACCAAAATATTTTGCCCGACAAAAACGGCCAACAGAAATAGAAAAACACTGCTCCGCCAGTGGTGAAATAACTGCTTGTCGCGGCCAAAACTCAGCCAGCACAGTAGTAACCCACCGCAGCAGATAGCGCCGGCATCGGCTAGAGAATTGAGAGCCCAGTTTAGATGCATGGGTATAAGCTGATTAAGACCCCAGGCTCTGCGCACCTCTACGCTATCCCCCTGAACAAGGCCATAATTAAACCAGAGCTCCCAACCCAGGGCACAGGCCACAAAGGTAGTCAGATAGACCGGCAGCACCCAGCGCGGTATCAGGCGTTTGATATGCAGCAGGGGAATCAGCACCAGAGGTACAGTAGCAGTGCTATAGAGCACAACGACAATACGCAGTTGTTCAAAGGTTAAAGCGTCCACTGCGATTTTCGCCCTTTGGCAAAATTAGACAAACAGATTGGGGCCAGCAGTATCAAAGGCCACCACCAGACGATCACCAGCCCCTGTGTAGGGTTTGGTCGAGT
>JBMZST010000010.1:0-15890 GCA_049623265.1 Porticoccaceae bacterium | reverse complement strand
ATCAGCAGGTCAGCCCAGATTTGATGGGGCGACTCAAACAGGTATTTGACGAGGACGCGGTGATTGAGCTGACCGGATTGATTGCCTTCCAAAATCTTTCCAGCAAATTCAATGCGGCGCTGGATGTTCCAGCTCAGGGATTTTGTCAGCTACCTGACAACTAGTCATAACTCTGGGCGCGGGTCGGTCTGACCAACGGTCGAGATTATGGGGAAAAAATTGGTCTATGTTTATTGGAGGGCTTTTGGCTCTGATGGGCTGTCCAGTCTCAATCTCAAGGTGCTTATTAAGACTAACCCCTATTTTTGTAATTAATTTTTGCTTATTTTCTGGATCAGAATTTCGGCAAAACGAAATTTTAATATGAGGTTTCATCATGGAAGATGGCCATCAAAGTACTGCGTCTGGCTCTGGCTCTGCTTTTGATATTGGGCTGGAGGCAAAACCTAAAAAATGGTGGCAGTGGATATTGGTCTATCCCACTTTTGTAATTGCCCTAGTGGGGGCGGTGCCCACTTTTAAAGAACTCTACGATTCCTACTCCCGAGATGTGGATTTTGGCACCTCCAAGATAGCTGAAATGCGCAATGAAATGTGGCGCAAGAACATGACCTGTGGCATGGCGCCGATGGACCCATTAATCAATGACTTTAATGTGGCGGTTGATGCCACTATCTGTAAATCTGGCGACGTACTCATTAGAGTCACTACCCCAGGGAAAAAACAGTTTTTTGAATGGGTTTCTATAGATGCCATTTTCTCTGCGAATGTTTCCGATACTGCCGCAATAAATCTCTTCAGTATTGCAATTGCCGATCAGAGTGATTATCAGGATGACTGGTCTGAGGCAGATTGGCTGGATTCTGAATCTGACTTTGAACCAGACGAGCCTTATTCTGATAACTTATCTCAGTACTACGGCCCTGTGGTGCTCTGCCAAAACTGGATTAACAATGTGCTGTTTGTGCGCAGGGTTTCCTATCCCAATCAAGGCTGTTTCGACGAAACCATCAATACGTTTACCGGGCAGGTGGTGAATGTCACGCCAGCGCCCTGTTACTGTTAAAGGAGATTTAAGGATGCGACCATTTTATCAATCTGCTATTAACCTTTTGCTGCTTTGCTCAGTCGCAGCATGCGGGAGCCTCTATGCACAGGACGATGCAGAGGATATAAAACCCAACCCAGTTATAGTGCCCCTGGCGCCAGAGATACCGCAACTGCCAGTTGATACCACTGAACCCTATGATCGAGAGATACAGCCATTGAGGGTTGAGTCAGTTGCAACAAAACCCATCGCGGTGCCGGAGTATAAAAAAGCGAAAAAAGAACAGGACCAAAATTCGGATTAAATGCGCTCGCTGGCCTGTTACGGAATTGGGCAGATAGATGGAAAGCAAGGAGGTATAAAATGGATTTATTAGATTCTAAAAATGTCAATAACCGCATTAAAAAACGCACAGTAGCCACCGCCGTTTTAGTGCATCTTTATTTAACTATTATTACTTTGGGTTTTTGGCTAATTCCGTTGACGCTGTTTGGCATTATTACCTCGAGTTTATTGCGCAATGATATTGATGAGGCGAAATCCAGCGCCAACAGTTTTAACAAGGCACTACCCTTTAAATATTTTGGTCAGGTGTTCACCCATATCCAGCATATTTTTCATCACCCGATCAAAATCGACGAAGATATTTTTGCTACGGTTGAAGCAGAGCTAAAAGTTAAAACGCCAATCATTGCCTTGGAACCCATTGTTATCACCGACAAAGATAAGGAACTGCGGTCTTTTGAGGAGCGCACTTTTCTCAAAGGTGAAGCCGCATCGACCCAGCGTGGCACGACCATCACCCTGATATTAAACCAGAGCAATTTTGGCGCCGTGCGGTCCTTTGAATGGCGCGTGATTGTCGGCGGCTATGTGGACAATGATGCCAAATTTAAACTGATAGCCTTTTCACCTTTTACCCTGTTGTTTTGGATTGCGCCCTATCTAAGGCGTGAGACCAATTTGCTCAGCAGAGTAAGAACCATTTATTCCAGTGCCTATAACGACATTGATATTTCTACTCAGGTTCGGTCTATCAGTGAAACCGTCTTTGATGCCATGATTTTGGCCCTGGACAAAAATGGGATAGACACCAGCGATCTAAAAGCCCAGAAGTTACAGAGTATGAATATCAATATTTCTGGTGGCAAAGTGAATATGGGCAATGTAGTTCAGGGGGCGATGAACAAAATTGGTGCCGCAGTGAAAGGCGCTAAGGCATGAGCAAATCTTCTATGCACATCAATGTCTCTGGCGGTAATGCCGTTATCGGTAATATCAGCCAGGGACATGGCAACCAGATACATGCTGAGCAAGAGACTTCCCTGGCTGCGGAGCAACTGGAGTATTTTTACCAGGCTCTGGATAACCTGATAGCCGAGAAAAATATTGCTCGGGAGGACTATATCGCGCTTAAAAATGAGATAAAACAGCTCCAGCAAAGGGGCAGTCAAACCACAATAAGCGCTTCTCTGGAGGCTCTGTGCAAAAAATACGCCTGGGCTGCTGTGCCTTTAAAAGCGTTGCTGGAAAGCATGATAGGCTAATACAATACAGCGTCCTCAAGAACAGGAATAACTATAATGCCCGCGGCCTATGCACTAGTCGTCATCAATGTTCTCTGTATCTTTCTCTGCTATCAGGTTGCATTAAACCGCAATGCCGATGCGCGCTTTTGGGGATTTATGGGCTTCTTTTTTGGTCCTCTGGCGCTTCCCTTTTTGATCTTCGCTAAACCGAGAGACAAATAATATGGCGGGCGAGACAGAATTAAAATCCATTCTGCAGGCGCTGTCACCAGAGTTGCTGACCGAGACTTACGCTTTCTGCACATTGCCTGATGCCGATTACGGTGCCTATCCAGAGGCGGCGCCTATAGCCAGTTTCCAAGAGCAGGAGGGGCTGACTCTGGTGGTGCCCCAGGCCAGTGCAGACGACCTTGGGCTTGAGTACACCGGATTATTTCGCTGTATCAGCTTGCAGGTTCATTCCAGCCTTGAGTCAGTGGGGCTTACTGCTGTAGTGGCAGGCAAACTGGCTGTCTATGATATCAGCGTCAATATGATCGCTGGCTACTACCATGACCATCTGTTTGTGCCAGAGGCCCAGGCCGAGCAGGCGTTGGAGTTACTCAGTCATCTCAATAATGCCTGACTGCTAATGTATTCAAGGGTTATCTAACTAGATGCGAAATAAAAAGCCCGACGGCTATGTCAGCGGTCGAGCTTTTATCGGTCAGTGTGTTAGCTAAGGCAACTAGGCGCCAAACACCCCTTTAAAGAAAAAGAAGAATAGAATTGACAGTGCCGCACCTGCAGGCAGGGTGACCACCCAGGAGAGGAAAATAGAGCCTACCATTCTCAGGTTGAGTGCCCCAATGCCCCGCGCCATTCCCACGCCCAACACGGCGCCTACCAGGGTGTGTGTAGTGGAAATAGGCAGCCCTGTGCCCGAGGCCAATACCACAGTGGCCGCAGCGCCAAGTTCGGCGGCAAAGCCACGGCTGGGAGTGAGTTCTGTTATTTTGCGGCCTATGGTGCCCATCACTTTAAAGCCGTAAGTGGCCAGTCCAAAGACGATACCAGCGCCACCCAGCAACAGAATCCAGCTGGGCATGGCACTCTTGGCTGCTATATCCCCGCCGGCATTCACCACATTGACCACCGCCGCCAGCGGGCCAACCGCATTGGCCACATCGTTGGAGCCATGGGCAAAGGCCATGCTACAGGCAGTAAATATCATCAGTACGGCGAACACCTTCTCTACGTTGTAGAAGCGGTTGTCCTCCTCTTTGCTGGTATCGCGCTCAACTTTGCTCAGTAAATAGGTACCTATAATAGCGACCAAAATGCCAAAGCCCGCGGCAACCAGCACGTTTTCTCCGTAGGATAGCTTGATACCAATGTCTTTAAATACATGTTTTAACCCTTTCAACAGGGTCACCATGGCCATAAGGAAGCCAACAGCAAACATATACATGGGGGCATATTTTTTAGCGCGGTCAAACGGATTGTCTTGAATCAGAATTAGACGCTGAACGCTCCTGAAGATAGCAAAGGAGATGGTACCAGCCATCACCGGTGAAACTACCCAGCTGGCGACAATGGTGCTTACCTTGGACCAGTTGACTGCGTCATAGGACACACCCACAGCAGCGAAGCCAACAATAGCGCCGACAATACTGTGAGTAGTGGATACAGGCCAGCCCATAAAGCTGGCTACTGCCAGCCAGGTGCCTGCGGCCAGCAGGGCCGAGAGCATACCGAATACCAGCAGATCTGGCTGGTCGGTAAAGACCGCCGAGTCCACAATACCTTTGCGGATGGTAGAGGTAACCTCACCGCCCGCCAGATAGGCCCCGGCAAATTCAAACACCATAGCGATAAGAATCGCCTGTTTAATAGTGAGTGCCTTAGAGCCCACAGAGGTACCCATGGCGTTGGCCACATCATTGGCGCCCACACCCCAGGCCATAAAGAAGCCAAAGGCGGCGGCCATAAGAATCAGAATGGTGCCGTATTCGGTAAATAATTCCATAATCAGAGATCCGGACTTTTAGTTATTTAGCAAGTAAGAGTTCGAGGCTATTGCCCACGCGCTCAGCGGTATCTGCAATGGCACCTATGTTATTGATGGTGCTATACAGGAACATTACATCCACTGGAGGTAGATCAGCCTCCAGCTTGAACAGGCGGTGACGCAGCTTGCGCTCTTTTTTGTCGACCTTCTGCTCCTGAGCGTCCAGCTCTCGTATTAACTTTTGAACAAACTTAACTTCCTGGCCTATAAAGCCGGTCTCCAGCAACTCATCCAGCTCATTAATGGCTTTCAGGGCTTTTTCACAGGTTTCGATCGCGCTTTTTACAAAGCCCATCAGATCAGTCTGCAGTGCGGAGGGAATATCCATCTGACGACCCAGCACAATACCGCAGACATCTTTGGCCATATTGGCAATTTCATCCTGCTGGGCAAGAATATTTAGCAAATCTGAGCGTGAAACAGGCATAAACAGGCTCTTGGGCATATTTAGCCGGAACTGTTTCTTTAGATCATCAGCCAGATTTTCTTTCTCGGCAATCTGGTCAAAGACTGTGCTGGCACTGTCCCATTGATTGGAAATTACCGCCTCAAAGAAGGTTTCAAGCTCGGCCGCACAGCCTACAGCCAGCGACATATGCTCTTGCAGTGGTTTGATGGGGGACTTGCCGAACAGATTGGAAATTGGATTACTAAACGCCATAGGGTCATCCTTTTTATTTACCCGCAGTATAGGGCTTTGTCATAAAAATGAAACATTTCTGCAGCAAAACTTAGGCGGTTGTTTGGATGATTAGGCCTGTGCATATTGGTCAGACTGACCTAGCCAGCGCGCAATCAGTTTATCGGCTAAATCAGGACGATTGAGAAGCAGGTTTTCTGCCAAATATTTTATCTGTGGCAGCATATGGGCGTCTCGCTGCAAATCGGCAATATGCAGCTGCATATCACCAGTTTGGCGAGTTCCCAGTACCTCACCCGGGCCACGCAGTTCCAGATCTTTCTCGGCTATCTTGAAACCATCGTTGGTTTCTCGCATGGTTTTAAGCCGTTCGCTGCCATTGCCGGAGAGCGGCGGGCTGTAGAGTAGAACACAGTGGCTGCTCTGAGAGCCCCGGCCAACGCGACCGCGCAGCTGGTGCAGTTGAGATAGCCCCAGACGTTCGGCGTTTTCGATAATCATCAGGCTGGCATTGGGCACATCCACGCCCACTTCGATCACCGTGGTGGCCACCAGCAGATTGATAGCGCCGGCTTTAAAGGCCTCCATAATCTCCAGTTTCTCTCTGGGCTTTAGACGGCCGTGAATCAGGCCAATCTCCAGCCCCGGCAACATCAGTTGAAGTTCGCTGGCCGTCACCTCAGCCGCTTGGGCTTCGAGTACATCAGATTCCTCAATCAATGTGCACACCCAATAAGCCTGCCGACCCTGGGTACAGGACAGTCGTACTCGCTCAATAATATCGTTGCGCCGCAGATTGCTGAGCACTACGGTCTCCACGGGCGTGCGGCCCGGTGGCAGTTCGTCAATAACGGAACAGTCGAGATCGGCATAGGCACTCATAGCTAGAGTTCTGGGGATGGGCGTGGCAGTCATAATCAGCTGATGAGGCGCAGGTCCATTGACCACTGGCCCCTCTGGGCTAAAGCCCTTATTGCGCAGAGCCAGCCGTTGGTGCACACCAAAGCGATGCTGCTCATCGATAATGCTCAGCCCCAAGTCATGGAATGCCACAGTTTCCTGAAACAGTGCATGGGTACCTATGACCATCTGTGCCTGGCCCTCGGCGATGGCCTGCAGCTGCATTTCGCGGGCTTTGCCCTTTACTTTGCCAGTAAGAAAGGCAATGCGAATTCCCAGGGGGCGCAGCCATTGCTCAAAATTAACCCGATGCTGGTCCGCGAGAATTTCAGTGGGTGCCATAAGCGCAGCCTGTTTACCATTGGCTATGGTCTGCACTGCGGCGAGCGCGGCCACCACAGTTTTACCCGAACCCACATCCCCCTGTACTAGGCGCAGCATGGGTACCGCGGTGCTGATATCTCTGCTGATATCGGCGGCGACCCTCTGTTGAGCTGAGGTCAGGGTAAAGGGCAGTTGTTCGAGAAATTTCGTACGGGCGCCGCCATCCTCTATAAGTAGCGGTGCTTGCTGCAGCTGCACCTTCTGGCGCAGGCGCAACAGGCTGAGATTATGAGCAACTAACTCTTCGACAGCGAGCCGCTGCTGGGCCGGATGCTCACCCTCGGCCAGCAGATGCAATGCTGTCCCTGGAGGTGGATTGTGCAGCAGGCGTAGGGCATCTACTAGGGAGTATGAGAGCTGCTGCTCTAAGTCGGTACTAATACCAGCGGGGAGAAGTTCTGCGAGCCTATGACTGTCGAGACTTTTCAATGCCTGACCGCAGAGATCGCGAATACGACTTTGAGTAATGCCCTCGGTGGCGGGATAAATTGGCGTTAATGTCTCTTCAAGGGTCGCTGGATTGGCTGTGTCGAGGTATTGGTACTCTGGATGATAGAGCTCTAAACCGGATTTGCCTCGCCGTACTTCGCCAAAGCAGCGCAGTTTAGCCCCTGGCGCGAGGCGCTCTTGCTGGGCGCGATTAAAGTGGAAAAACCTTAGGGTGACAACGCCGCTGTGGTCCTGAATGCGACAGACCAGGCTGCGGCGACGACCAAAAACCACATCGCTGGCGCGGATTTCGCCCTCAATCACCACCTCCGTCAGGGGCTGAATAGCGCCGATAGGCGTGATTTGGGTGCGGTCTATGTAGCGCAGAGGCAGATGAAACAACAGGTCCTGCAGATTAAACAGCCCGAGCCGATGCAACTTGCTGGCCAGGGCAGGCCCAACACCGCTCAGGGTGTCTACGCCTAGACTGTCCAGAGAGATACTGGGCACTAGAGATTTCTCAAGCCAGAGCTTTTAACAATATCAGCACCGGGCAGGCTGCGGTCACTGATGGCCTTGCGCAGGGCATCAATGGCCTTGTGCCGTGGAAAGCTGGCTCGCCAGGCTAGCGCTGTAGTTCGCGATGGTGCATCACCCGCAAAGGGACGAGTGATCAGTGTGTTGCCCCGATAGGCCGCGCCCAAAGCTGCAGACTGCGGCAGGATAGTAATCCCCAGGCCGGATGCCACCATATAGCAGAGGGTCTCCAGGGAGCTGCCCTCGGTCATGGTGCGAATAGGCGCGCTGTCTCCGGGATTCTGATTAATATTGGGCAAGGCCTCTATGACCTGATCTCGAAAGCAATGCCCCTCGCCCATCATCAGCACATTTTCCCCGTCCAGATCACTGTGCTCGATGCTGTCTTTTTTTGCCAGATGATGGCTGTCTGGAACTAGTAACACAAAGGGTTCCTCATACAGCGGCTGCACCACGACGTCGGGCTCATTAAAGGGCAGAGCCACAATAATCACATCGACCTCGCCACTGCGCAGACGTTTGCGCAGACTACTGGTGTAGCCCTCTTCGATGACCAGCGGCATCTGAGGCGCCTGCTGTTGCAAAGAGGGAATAAAATGGGGGAACAGATAGGGGCCAATGGTAAAAATAGCACCTACATGCAGTGGGCTGTTGAGCTGGTCTTTTCCCGAGGTGGCAATATCCTTAATAGCGGCTGCCTCCTCTAATACCCGCTGGGATTGAGCAATAATCTGATCACCAATGGGAGTGGGGCGTACACTGCTTTTGGAGCGCTCAAAAAGATCTACGCCCAATTCACTTTCCAGTTTTTTAACCGCTATACTCAGTGTTGGCTGACTGACATTGCAGAACTCAGCGGCCTGGCCAAAATGCTGTAGCTGGGCCAGGGTAGTAATGTAGCGAAGTTCAGTAAGTGTCATGGGTAAAACCTTGTGGATAACGGATACCTTAAATAATAGCTAATATTAATCAAATATGACAGATCAATTGAAAATATTATTTGCTGGCTGTGGTGATATAGCTCAGCGCGCGGCGGCCCGCACGAGCCACCAGAGCTTTGGATTGCGGCGCAACCCGCAAAACCTACCAGATGGAATTGTGCCCATTGCTGCAGATATCACGGATAGTACTGGGTTGGTCTCTATTTTGGATCGGGCGTTTGATGTGGTTGTGGTCAGCCTAACACCAGGCGCCTTTACGGAGCAGGCCTACCGGGACTCCTATGTCAAAGCTGCCGAGGCACTATCACGGGCCATCGCAGAGACAGAAAAGAAGCCCAGCCTGGTTATCTGGGTCTCTAGCACCAGTGTCTATGGCAACAATAATGGAGCCTGGGTCAATGAGGACTCTGTCACTGCCCCCCAGTCATTTTCTGGGAAACTGCTGCTGGAAGCAGAACAGTTGATTGCTGGGTTGCCCTGCGATCACTGTATTGTGCGCTTTTCTGGTATCTATGGTCCCGGCCGCACCAGGATGCTTAGTCAGATTAAGGCGGGTAAGGGTCGGCCAGCGCAGCCTGAGCAGTGGAGTAATAGAATTCACAGCGATGACTGTGGCGGCGTCCTGTCCCATATTATCGATCGCTTTGCAGCAGGCCTGACTGTCGACAATCTATATTTGGCGACAGACTCTGCGCCGGTCACCCAGCATAACTTGCGCCGCTGGTTGGCCGAGCAGTTAGGCGTAGCATTGACGGACGAGTTGGTCGAGCAAAAGGCAGTGCGGCGCTGCAGCAATCAGCGCCTGCTAGCCTCTGGTTACCGGTTTATTTATCCCAGTTACAAAGAGGGTTATCTGGCGTTGATGGCCGACTAGATAACCAGAATCCCATCCATTTCTACCTGGGCTCCCTTGGGCAGTTCGGCGACCCCAATGGCCGCGCGAGCCGGGTAGGGCTCCTGAAAATGCTGTCCCATAATTTCATTTACCACTGGGAAATGGCTGAGATCAGTGAGAAAGATATTGAGCTTCACAATATTGCTAAGGTCGCCACCAGAGGCTTCGCACACGGCATTTAAATTTTTAAATACCTGATGGATCTGCGCATCGATATCGCCGTCGACCAGGGTCATAGTCTCTGGATCAAGGGGAATCTGCCCCGACAGATACACGGTGTTATTGACCTTCACTGCCTGCACGTAGGTACCTATGGCCGCAGGGGCACTATCGGTGTGAATAATGGCTTTATTGGTCATTGGATACTCCTTTGGTAGGTTCAGTTAAGGGGCGCAGTTATTTGTTTTTGACCCGGTAGACCCGGCGAACAGGTTTTAGGCTGCGCGCCCGTCGCAGAATATCGGCCAGATGAATGCGATCTCTGACAATCAACACTACATCGACTACGCTGGTAAAGGCATCCTTCTCGGTGACGCTAATATTTTCAATGGTGGCATCTTCTTCGGTCATTCTCGAGGCCATGGCGGCGATAAACCCACGCTCGGGGGTATATTCCACCTTTATCTCCACGGGGAACTCCCCTTTAACCACGGCAGACCAACTGAGGGACATGCACTTTTCGGGGTTATTGCGAATTTCTTTGAGATTGCGGCAGGACTCCAGATGAATCACCAGACCCTTACCTGGGGTGATATGTCCCAGAATGGGGTCGCCGGGGATGGGGTGACAGCATCGACCATACTGCAGTAGCAGCCCTTCCGAGGCATCGATAACCACGGGCAATGTGGAATTCTTTTTGCCGTCAGCAATTTTGCGTTTGGCCGGTGGCACCAGAAGGTTGGCAACGGCAAAGGGCACACTGTTACCCAGGCCAATTTGCTGCAGTACATGCTCGAAAGTAGGCGCGCCCGTCTCGTTGAGCAGTGTTTTAATTTGAGACTTTTTCAGTTCTTTATATTTGGTGCCTAGATTTGCCAGGGCCTGATCCAGCAGGCGCTTGCCCAGATTGACCGACTCATCGTGCTGCTGATTTTTCAGGAAGTGGCGAATGGCGCTGCGCGCCCTGGCGGTGACAACAAAGTTGAGCCAGTTGGGGTTGGGCTGTGCGCCGGCTGTACTGATAATTTCAATTTTTTGACCACTCTCTAAATGCTCGGACAGGGGGGTGAGCTGACCGTCCACACGACAGGCGATACAGCGATCACCCAGACCAGTGTGCACTGAGTAGGCAAAATCAATCGGGGTTGCGCCGGAGGGCAACTCGACAATGGTACCTTTCGGGGTAAATACATAGATTTCATCGGGGAATAGGTCCGCTTTAACATGCTCCAGAAACTCCAGAGAATCCCCGGCCTCTTTCTGCATTTCCAACAGGCCTTGCACCCAACGGGTGGCTCGGCGCTGTTGACCGTCGATATTTTGCTGACCAGACTTGTACTCCCAATGGGCGGCGATACCGTAGTTGGCCATCTTCTCCATTTCTTTGGTGCGAATCTGCACCTCGATCACGACCCCGTGCATGCCCACCAGAACCGTATGCAGCGACTGATAGCCATTGGCTTTTGGAATGGCGATATAGTCTTTGAATTCACCGGGCACTGGCTTGAAAATATTGTGCATAATGCCGAGGGTGCGGTAGCACTGATCCACATCGTCTACGACTAAGCGAAAAGCAAACACATCCATAATATCGCGGAAGGACTTTTTCTTTTCGCGCATCTTGCGATAAATACTCCACAGATGCTTTTCGCGGCCTTTCACAATAGCCGAAAACGATTCACGCTCTAGCCGCAGTTCAATGGCCTGGTGGATTTCGGTAACAATTTCCTTGCGATGTTTACGCGCTGCGGTCATGGCTTCGCGCAGGCGGCGGTGACGCAGTGGATACATTGCGGCAAAGCCCAGGTCTTCAAACTCGAGGCGGATATCATTGATGCCCAGGCGCTGAGCGATCGGAGCATAAATATCCAGGGTCTCCCGGGCAATGCGTCGGCGCTTCTCGGGTGCCAGTACGCCAAGGGTCCGCATATTGTGGAGTCGGTCTGCAAGCTTAACCAGCACTACACGAATATCCCGAGACATGGCCAGAGTCATCTTTTGGAAGCTCTCTGCCTGCTGCTCGGCTTTGGATTCAAACTCAATTTCAGTCAGCTTGCTGACGCCATCTACCAGATCGGCAACGGTGCGACCAAAGCGGCGGCTGATTTGACCTTTGGTGACCCCAGTGTCTTCAATCACATCATGCAGCAGAGCAGCAATCAGACTCTCATGGTCCATATGCATATCTGCCAGGATATTGGCCACGGCCAAGGGGTGCGTGATATAAGGATCGCCACTCTGGCGCATCTGGCCCGAGTGGCACTGTTCTGAGAAGCTGTAGGCGCGCTCTACCTTTTTAACTTCTTTAGCATCTAGGTAGGAGGAGAGTTTGTCGGTGAGAACTGTTAGCACTTGCGCGCTGGCCTCCTATTATAGGCTGATCTCTCTGGCGAGAGTTTTTAGGCGGCTGGCTCTTCTGGTGCAGAGGGAGCATCCGCTGTCTCTGAAGCTTCCTGGCCTTCCAAGGCTTCTTCAGACTCAAGGATCTCATAATCCTGGACTACCTCGGTCAGAATATCCGCAGTGACCAGACCTTCCTCGATTTCGCGCAGGGCAATAACTGTAGGCTTATCGTTTTCTTCCTCAACCATTGGAGGACGGCCTTCAGTCGCGATCTGACGCGCGCGTTTCGAACCGACCATGACCAATTCAAAACGGTTATCTACATGTTCCAAACAATCTTCTACAGTTATACGAGCCATCTTTTTTCCGCCAAACCTAATCAATTAATAAAAAACAGACAAACACGCAGTCTGAAACCGCGCGGGTCGGCAAGTTTACCTGTTGCGGGGGGTTACGACAATAAATCTAGCAGTAATTTTTCATGGCGCTCAACCGGCATTTTGCAGCGCTGAGCGGTAATGATGGCCTCGAGTTCCTGGCGGGCCGTGTCGAAGTCATCATTGACGACCAGGTAATCGGCTTCCACATAGTGACTCATTTCCTCGGTAGCGGCGGCAATACGCCGTTCGATCACCTCAGCGTTGTCCTGCCCCCGACCATCGAGCCGTTCGCGCAGCGCTTGTTTGCTGGGGGGCAGAATAAAGATACCCTGGCTCTGGGGAAACTTGGTTCGCACCTGCTTGGCGCCCTGCCAGTCAATTTCCAGGATAACATCAGTGCCATCCTTTAATGTGTCCCGGACCCATTGTTCCGAAGTGCCATAAAAGTTGCCAAATACCTCGGCGTGCTCGAAAAAAGCATTGTCGGCGATCATGCTGGCGAACTGGTCTTGACTGACAAAATGGTAGTTAACGCCATCAATTTCCCCAGGCCTACAGGCTCTGGTGGTATGGGATACCGAGGCTTGGATATTGTCCATGCGCCCGAGAATCTCTGCTACCAGGCTGGTCTTGCCCGCCCCAGAGGGTGCAGAAATAATAAATAATGTGCCTTGGGCCATAATGTGAAACGTGTCCTTGCCTGAAAATGCCTTGGAAATAGGATTATTCCAGATTCTACCGCCAGTGTAATAAAAAATTTAACTATTGTTTCCTGGTTGACTCTGAGGGTCAAAGAGTTGGTTCAGGCATGCGGCCAAGCGAACCCCGGCCATCAGCAGGCGCCGCTCTATAATAGGTCGGTTGCGGTCTATATAGGCTTGGGTAATTATTCCGCGAGGACCCTGGGTCACTGGACTGAAGTTGTAAACCTGAGATCTCAGCGCCTTGGATTCTTTGGCCCAGTCCAAAACAGGGGCACTCTGCCACTGTGCAATCTGCTGGTTGCTAGCGGTATTAAGTTTGCGGCTATACTCATCCGGTGACTTGCCATCCAAGTCTAAGAGCAAGCTGTCCCAGACCCGATGCAGGTTGGTGGTTCTGCTTTGATCCAGCCATTTTACCTTGATCTTGTTGCCGCCGCGGTCATCACGCCGGCCCACATGCAATGGCTGATGAATATCGGCGACTAGGTGAACCAAAAACGCCAGAGCCTCCCGCTGCTGCTGTGAATTAAGATCGGGATTTTGCAGTTGGGAATGGAAATAATCTAGAGCTGAAAGCACATCCCCCTCGCTGTCACGTGCCAGGCCATCGAATTCTTCATGGTCATCTATGCTCACATAGTGCCAGTATTTGGACTGCTCCCAGGCTGACAGATGGCGAATCTTATCTGGCCACAGCGACAGGGATGCTAGGTCTGTATCGCCAGCGATCTTTTGGATCGCCGCTGCGGTCACTGGGCTGATATAAGTTTCAGCAATAGCGATTACGGTTCTGTGACCTCCGGCCCCAAAGGACTGAGCCTGATTACTGCTCAGTACTAACAGGGTTGTTAACAGCAGAGCGCTCAAAGTCCGGCCTGCTGTCAGCTGGGTGGGCCCCCAGGATATTAATATCATTCAAATTTTTGCCTTATACAGCTCGAGCCTATTCGATATTCTGGATCTGCTCGCGCATCTGTTCGATTAGAACTTTGAGTTCTACCGAGGCCTGGGTCGTTACTGATGAAATGGATTTTGAACCCAGGGTATTGGCCTCGCGATTTAATTCCTGCATCAAGAAATCCAGACGTCGTCCAATGGAATCAGTGCTTTGCAGAGTCAGTCTAATCTCGCTGATATGGGCTTCCAGGCGATCCAGCTCCTCATCCACATCGGTGCGATTAGCCACGATCACCATCTCCTGTTCCAAGCGATCCTCGTCCAGCTGGGTCTTTAAATCTTGCAGCTTATCTTGCAGTCGCTGGCGCTGATATTCGAGGATACTGGGTAGCTCGCTGCGCACCAGGACAATTTGGGTTTCTATGCCGCTAAGACGCTGCTCAATCATATCTGCCAGTTTGTCGCCCTCGCGCTGACGTCCGTCGAGAAGCTGGTTGACTGTAGCAGAAAAGGTCTCTTTGGCGGCGCTCTGTAACTGGTCACTGTCCACCTCCTGATCCTTTAGAACGCCGGGCCAGCGCATAATGTCCAGTGGTGATACAGGCGCCGGATTCTGCAGTTCGCCAGCCACCTGTTCGGCGATGGCAATGTAGCGGCGTGCCAGCGCCATATCTGCATCGACCGCGGCGTCACGGTTATTAAAATTGACTTGCAGAGAGCAGTCGACCTTGCCTCGGGTCAGTGTTTTGCGCGCGATTTCACGCAGCGACATCTCAATTTCACGCAGGGTTTCGGGCAGGCGAAAGTGGGTCTCCAGAAAGCGGTGATTGACTGATCGCAGTTCACAGGTCACTGAGCCCCAGCTGAACTCCAGAGTATTACTGGCAAATGCGGTCATGCTGCGAGGCATGCTGTTCTCCCATCAAAGTTTTTTAGGTCGCCATGGTAACAAAGGCGGCCAATGGGGTGGTAGATTTGCTACAATCCCGCCAAATTTTTTAGTCTCCATTCTTAGGAATCCAATATGAATAGACCCAGTGGCCGACGCCCGGAACAGCTCCGACAAGTAAAGATTACTCGCGACTACACCTGCCATGCTGAGGGCTCTGTGCTGATTGAGTTCGGCAATACCAAGGTGATCTGTACGGCCAGTGTGGAACCCGGGGTACCCCGCTTTTTGCGCGGCTCGGGTCAGGGCTGGGTCACCGCGGAGTACGGCATGCTACCGCGCTCAACCAATAGCCGTATGGGCCGTGAAGCAGCTCGCGGCAAACAGAGTGGGCGCACCCAGGAAATCCAGCGCCTGATAGGCCGCTCCCTTCGTGCGGCGGTTGATTTAAAACAGCTGGGTGAGCACACCATTAATATCGACTGCGATGTTATTCAGGCGGACGGTGGCACCAGAACCGCTTCGATCACCGGGGCCTGTGTAGCGCTAGTGGATGCTATACGCCATTTACAGCGTAAAAAAGCGATTTCCGGAGATCCTCTGGTTGCCATGATTGCCTCAGTATCTGTGGGCGTCTATCAGGGCGAGCCAGTGTTGGACCTGGACTACGCGGAGGACTCTAATGCGGAGACCGATATGAATGTGGTGATGAACAGTGATGGTGGTTTTATCGAGGTTCAGGGCACAGCAGAGGCTGCACCCTTCAGTGCAGAGGAGTTAAATCAGATGTTAGATCTGGCCAAGCAGGGCATTGCCAATCTGGTGCGTGTGCAGCAGATGGCGCTGGCTCAATAAAGGAAAGCGATGATGACGAATTACAAAACACAGTTTATTGATAATGCCCTGGACAGCGGCGCGCTTAAATTTGGCCAATTTAGGCTTAAGTCTGGCCGGATATCACCCCATTTTTTCAATGCCGGCGAGTTTTATCGCGGCAAGGCATTGTCGGCGCTGGGGCAGTGTTATGCTGCGGCTATTGTCGAGTCCGGCATTGAGTTTGATGTGTTGTTTGGGCCGGCTTATAAGGGGATTACGCTCGCCGCAGCTACTTCCATAGCCCTCGCTGAGCAATACGACCGGGATGTGCCATACTGTTTTAACAGGA
>JBMZST010000009.1:0-17039 GCA_049623265.1 Porticoccaceae bacterium | reverse complement strand
AAACCCTGATGCTCTACATCCAGTGCATTGGTATAGAAAGACACTGAACCACCAGAACCATTGGGGATATCACCGGTGCGGTAGATACGATCATCTACAGCAACCTGGTACATATCAAAGGTCAATGTGGTGTTGTCAGTCAGATCAGTGGTAAAGCCAAGACTCAGGTTAACCGACTCTTCTTCCTTCAGAGGCGCTCCGCCCACGGCCAGAGCCGCTGCACTGGTTGGACGTACCAGACCCTCTTCAACCTGCAAGCCAGTCGTGCCATCAAAGGTTGTGATCACAGTACTGACGTTGGCCTGACCTGGTGTAGGTGCATGGAAGCCAGTCGACATAGAACCACGAATAGTCAGACTATCGCTCACTGTGTAACGACCAGCGATCTTACCGTTGGCAGTGCTGCCAAAGTCGGAGAAGTCCTCATAGCGCACAGCGTACTGCATCAGCAAATCATCGCTAATATCATGTTCCAGATCGGCGTAGACGGCGACATTATTTCTTGAGAAGGCACCGGCATCTGCGGGCTTAACACTGCTCATACCACTGGTGTTACCATTGATGGCGGCAACCTCACCAGGCACTGTAGTGAAGGTCTCTTCACGCCACTCCAGACCCATGGCCAGGTTCATATCAGAACCCATGGCTTTGCTGAAGTCGGCATTGAAGTTGACCTCTTCCTGGTCGTAACCACCCAGATCAAAGTCACGCTGGAAACTGCCGTCAGCAGCAACACCCAGATTAGGTGCTGTGGTATTGTTCAGCACGTAACGAAGCTCATTAGAACCGCGACCCAAGCTAATGTCATAGGTCATACCGGACTCCATCTCACCGCGAATACCACCTACCAGTGTGATATCAGTCTGAGCGCCATCCAGATAAGGGGTATAACCCTGACGGAGGGTGCCGTCTACCCAGTTCGGATCCTGACACAGCGCTGCAATCGTGCTGTGACCAGTGGAGCAATCACTGTCGTAGCCTGCACGGTAGAAGAAACGGTAGCGACCATCGGTCTCGGCATAGCCACCATGAGCATAGAGCTCAACACCTGAGTTAGGATCTGTGGCGCCGGCATTAAAGAACAGACGATCGCCGCTGGTCTCGGGACGACCCCAGGTCTGTACAAAGGGTGCATCGCCAAACGGTGAATCGGCACCCACATTGGGTACGCCGGCATCGATCAAGCCCTGGGCAACAGGACGTTGAACACCACGCGAAAGCGCATCGTTGTCAACACTTTCAAAGCTGACATTCAGGAAGCCATTATCACCCAGAGCAAAGCCACCATTGGCAGCAACTTTGGTCGACTGCTCGCCCTCAAAGAACTCACCGTGCTGAACCTGGATAGAACCACCTTCAGCGGCATCTTTCAGCTGCAGGTTCATTACACCGGCAATGGCGTCAGAGCCGTACTGTGCAGCAGCACCGTCGCGCAGTACTTCGATATTCTTGAGCGCTATGCTGGGAATCATGGCCACATCAACACCATGGGCACCATTACCCGCTGCTGGCGCAAAAAACTGCACCAGAGCAGAGCGGTGACGACGCTTGCCATTGACCAGCACTAACGCCTGATCCGGAGCCATACCACGCAGCGATGTAGGGCGGATAAATGCACTACCGTCACCAGTTGCCGGTGTCGCTGTGTAAGAAGGCACCAATGCTTTTAAGGTGTCAGTGATATCTGCCTGGTTACCAAAGGCTGAAAGCTCAGCTTCAGAAAACACATCTACAGGCACTGTTGAATCAGTGGCAGATCTGGGCTTGTTACTTCTACTGCCCATAATCACTACTTCTTCAAGCTCAGCGGCCTCGCCACCCTGCGCAAAGGCAGGCTGTGCCGATGCCACAGCGGCGGATACTGCCACCGCTATTAACGAGGCTTTTTTGAAATTAGTCATGCTACTCCCCCAAAAAATATTATTGTTAACTTATAGGTACTGCAAAATGCAGCTTAACCCTGTTTACGACGAATATAAACTATAGGTCACATAGTTCTCGTTTTTTTACATTTCCCGATGCTAGAGCCCTACAATAGCCCTGGCCTCGGACCCGGTGGCAACTGATCGCTGAAGAGAACCAACCCCAGTCACAACCTGAGTAATTAATGCACTGTTATCTGGTGCCAAGGTACCATCTACCAGCTGCATATTGTTTTCAAAACCCACTCGCGCATGGCCTCCCTGCTCGGCGGCCAGCAACATACAGTCTGCCTCAGCAGCACCAAAGGCGCAGACAGACCAAACCAGGTCCTTATCTGCGGCCTCAAGCATAGGCAGTAATGCCAGTGGCGACGACAACCCTGTTTTACTGTAACGACCGAGCACAAAAAGAACGCAGATATGGTCGCTCGGAATAATGCCCCGTTGACGCAGAGCATTAAAACGCTGCACATCCTCCACGGAATACAAAATATACTGTGGGCAAATTTTTTCTCTGTGCAACCAGGCGAAAAACGCCGCCGCTCTTCTTTCATCGTCAGCACCGGCACAGAGCTCACGTACTGCCAGCGAGACAGCTTCGGGCCGCACCTGTTTTACCAGGCTCATTTGCTGATCTGGACTGTAAATTCCCACTGCCTCTGTGGTGATCTGGATGATCATATCCGGGCCCACTGCATCGCGAACAGCAGTTATCGCTTGCCTGTAGGCATCGGCGTCCAACGAGTGCCTGCCTCGGGCATCACGTACATGTAAGTGAATCATGCAGGCACCAGCGTCTCGGCATTGCATCGCAGTCTCTGCAAGCTCTGCAGAGCTTAATGGCAAAGCTGGGTGATCCGCTTTTTGTTTGCGAGCCCCGTTGGGAGCCACGGCAATCATTATTGGCGTTTCTGAGCTCAGGACATCATTCCTTTCGTTTTTAGGGCAGCGTTCACAGCCAGACACAGCTTGTCTGCGATTTCTTCAATATGGCTACTGTTCACAATATAAGGGGGCGCCAGTAATACATGGTCGCCCTGCACGCCGTCTATAGTACCGCTGTTCGGATAACAGGCTAGACCCTGGGCCATGCCCTGGCGTTTAATTTCTGCAGCGATGGATAGCTCAGGAGGCAACGGTGCTTTGGTCTCGCGGTCCGCCACCAGCTCGACAGCGCGAAATAAACCCCGACCGCGAATATCGCCTATAAACGGGTGTTCAGCAAAGCGATGACGCAGCGCCAGATTGAGCATCTCGCCCATACGATTAACATTGTCTAGTAAATTATCATCTTCAATGGTCTGCTGTACGGCCAACGCCGCAGCGCAGGCCGTGGCATGACCAACATAGGTGTGACCATGCTGGAAGACACCAGAGCCGTCGCGAAACTGATCATAGATTTGATTGGAGCATAGGGTGGCACCAATGGGCTGGTATCCCGCCGCTAACCCCTTGGCCATAGTAATAATATCTGGACGAACAGACTCCTGCTCACAGGCAAATAAAGAGCCAGTGCGACCCATGCCACACATCACTTCATCCAAGATTAGTAACACATTGTGCTTATCGCATATTTCGCGGATACGCTTAAAATACCCTGGCACAGGCACCACCGCACCCCCGGTTGCTCCCACAATGGGCTCCGCGATAAAGGCGATAACGTTTTCCGCGCCCATAGCCTCTATCTTAGCGTCAAGCTCGTTGGCCACGCGCAGGCCATAGTCGCGCACAGTCTCGGCCTCCCGTTGATCGCGATAAGCATAGCAGGGGCTGATATGCTCAATATCCATCAGCATGGGCTCAAACTGCTGGCGCCGCCACTTGTTACCGCTAACACTCAAAGCACCCAAAGTATTGCCATGGTAGCTCTGGCGGCGAGCAATAAACTTTTGTTTGCTGGGCTGCCCCAGCTCTAGAAAATACTGCCGCGCCATTTTTAACGCGGTTTCAACTGCCTCCGAGCCACCGGACACAAAATAGGCGTGCTCAATGCCCTCTGGGGCACGCTGGGCCAAAAACTGCGCCAGCTGCTCACTGGCCTCGCTGGTAAAAAACCCACTGTGGACATAGGCAATGGCGTCAAGCTGTCGCTTAATTGAATTAATAACCCTGGAATGACCATGCCCCAGACAGGAAACTGCAGCACCGCCGCAGGCATCCAAATATCTGTTGCCCTGGTTATCGCGGACATAGACACCCTCGGACCCTGTGGCTATGGGTAGTTGAGCGTTAATAGTACGATGAAAAATACGACTCGGGGACTGCAACATCAGGGACCAACACCTAAGTGGTTAACTTCAGGTGTCTACAATAAGGCTGCTTTACAGAATCCGACAAGCGATAAAATTTATCAACCTACGTTAGAAAAACTAACAATAACTGAAGCTGCTACCCCGTCATAAATCGCCGGTAGTCCAGGTTACTGTCACGATAACTGACGGCTTGTTCGCGAATCCAGGCACAAAAGAGCTCGACCTTAGGTTGACTAACAGCATGCTCGGCGTAGTAGAGATGATAATCTTTGCGGTTGGGGATAAAGCAATCGAAGGGAATGACCAGACGCCCCGCTTCCAAATCTCGAGCCGCCAAGAGGCTGCCGGCTACAATTAGGCCGCCGCCCTCCACGGCCTCCTGCAGCGCCAACCCAAAATCTGCGTAAAAAAGCTCCTTACCCCGTTTGCGGCCCTCTACTCCAAGCTTGGACAACAGAGCCGCCCAGGCCTGCCCGTTATCATCATGAATCAGATTGTGCGCCAGTAAATCCGAGGGCTGACGCAACGGGCGCTCACCATTAATCAGACTGGGCGCACAGGCGATAAAAGTATCCACATCAATCAATTTTTCGACATGGACGTTGGCCAGATTGGTTGCCCCCCAACGAATCGCCACATCTACACCGAGTCCTAAATTATCAGGGAAACTCGGTGACGGGGCCAGGTGAACCACAATATCTGGGTATCTCTGCTGAAAATCGCGCAAGCGCGAAATCAGCCAGTGGGAGGCGAAAATTGTGGTGACATTGACCGTTAAGATCTCAGGACTATCGCCAACTGCCACCCGGGCACTGGCTTTTTCAATTCGCTCAAGACTGCTGCTAATGTCCGGTAATAGCTCTGCGCCCGCACTGTTAAGCGCCACTTTGCCGTGTACCCTATCGAACAGCGGACGACCAAAATAGTCCTCCAGCGCTCGAATTTGCTGGCTTACAGCACCGTGGGTGACACAGAGCTCATCCGCAGCACGAGTGAAACTGGAAAGTCGCGCGGCGGCCTCAAAGGTGCGCAGCGCATTGAGAGGCGGTAATTTTCTTGGCATTTTTAGCTCTTCTTGTTATGGGGTAAATAATACAGAGTTATCTGCACAAGGGAACTGCAATTGTTACCCACAGCCAGTGATCCAATAGATGCAAAGTGCCGTAAACCTGTTATGGTAACAACAGGCAGTGTAGGCATGTTGAGAAAAGCTATAGACAGCGTAGATGATAAAAATCAGTTGGCCAGCCGTGTCGCTGTATTAAATACTCAGGAAAAGCGCTCAGATGAATGGAGTTTGCTGCTTCTCGCTGTGGGTGAGAAACGCGATCGCCAGGCCTTTGCTCAACTTTTTAACCATTTTGCACCATTGCTTAAGAGCTTTGCCCAAGCTAACAGGCACCAGGGTTGGTTCCCTGGTTTAGGCGAGGACTTGGTGCAGGAAGTCATGATCAAAGTATGGCAGAAGGCAGCCGGGTACAACCCGGAGAAAGCATCGGCGACCACCTGGATATACACGGTGGCTCGTAACTGCCGCATAGATATGTTGAGGCGCAAGAGCAACACCCAGCATTTGCCTCTCGAAAACGAAGATTATTGGCATGAGCCAGATGAGGAAACACCAGTGTCATTGCTGCGGCAAAATCGCAGCGAGAGCAAGGTACAGGAGTCTCTAGCGCAACTGCCCAAAGAACAGGACGAGATATTGCGTAAGGTTTATCTCGAAGGAAAGTCCCATGCGGAGGCCTCTGAAGAGTTGGGCCTGCCCTTGGGAACTGTAAAATCAAGAGTGAGACTGGCTCTGCAAAAAATGCAGATTTTGGTCTCCCCAGAATATCAAGATGAGTTATCCCATGAGTCATGACCTTAACCACCATCCAGATAATGCAATGCTGGTGGAATTTTCAGCGGGCACATTAGATACCGCGACTTCAATCTGCGTCTCTGCGCACCTGCACTATTGTGAGAAATGCCGCAATGAAGTGCTTCGGCTTAATCAGGTGGGTTCACAGCTGATGACTGAAGCAGAGCCAACTGAGGTTGACGCTGACCTGCTCGACAAGGTCATGGCTAAGATCGATAGCGCCGAGGCGGCGCCTGAACCCAAGGCGGAGGCTGAAACTACGGTGCAAGGCTTCCCCCATGCAGTCAGCAAACTGATTAAAAACCCCCAGTACAAGCCAGTGTGGAAGAGACTGTCGTCCTCGGTAGACATCGCACGCTTTAAGACGGGCCAGAGCGATTTTGAAGTGGCTTTACACAGAATTTGTGCCGGCGGTAAAACCCCCAAGCATGATCACGGTGGCTTGGAATACACCGTAGTACTAAAGGGTAGCTTTTCTGATGAACAGTCGGTCTACAAGGAAGGCGACTTCTTGATTCGTCAACCTGGTGATGTGCACCAACCTATGGGTGCTCAAAACGGTGAATGTATCTGTCTATCTGCTTCAAAGGCGCCCATCAAACTATCCAACCCCTTTGGATTTTTGATGAAGCCATTTTTAAGAATCAACCCGATGTAGTAGTTTGTCCCTGTAGTAGTTGATATCTTTGAACCGCACGCAAGTGCGGTTTTTTTTGCCCGCCGCCTCGGTCTCCAGTCCTTTAGCGCCGCACCCGGACCCCGCGCTGGGCCATATAATCTTTCGCCTCGGGCACTGTATGCTCTCCAAAGTGAAAGATACTGGCCGCCAGCACTGCGTCGGCTTTGCCCTCGACAATTCCGTCTACCAGATGCTGTAGGTTGCCCACACCGCCGGAGGCGATCACGGGCACATTCACTGCGTTGCTGATAGCTGAAGTCAGGCACAGATCAAAGCCATTTTTAGTGCCGTCCCTGTCCATGCTAGTTAGCAAAATTTCGCCAGCACCATAGTCGGCCATCTTCTGCGCCCATTCAATGGCGTCGATGCCCGTAGGTTTGCGACCGCCATGGGTAAAAATCTCCCAGCGCGGGCTATCGCCCTGCTGCACCTGTTTGGCATCGATAGCCACCACAATGCACTGGGACCCAAATCGCAGTGCCGCCTCACGGACAAATTCCGGATTGTGGATTGCTGCCGAGTTAATGGCCACTTTATCGGCTCCAGCATTTAACAGGTTGCGAATATCTTGCAACTCACGCACACCGCCACCTACGGTCAGAGGAATAAATACCTCTCCAGCCATACGCTCAACTGTGTGCAATGTGGTGTCGCGATCTTCATGGCTGGCAGTGATATCGAGAAATGTGATTTCATCAGCACCCTGCTCGTTGTAGCGGCGAGCGACTTCCACAGGGTCGCCAGCATCACGAATATCAACAAACTGCACGCCTTTTACCACGCGCCCTTTATCTACATCCAAACAGGGAATAATTCTTTTGGCTAAGCCTTTCGACTCTGTTGTCACTGGTCTTTTTCCTTATCCTTAAACATATGACCCAACTTACCCGCCTTGGTAGACAGGTATTGCACATTGTGCGGGTTGCTATCGGCCTGAATAGGCTCGCGATCCACCACATTTATGCCCAGCTCTCTCAACGCATTAATTTTGCGCGGATTATTGGTCATTAGCCTGACCTGCTTGGTGCCCAGATGCTCCAGCATGGGTGCACAGATAGAATAGTCACGCATATCAGCGCCAAAGCCCAGGCGCTCATTTGCCTCTACCGTGTCTGCACCCTGATCCTGAAGGTTATAGGCGCGGATTTTATTGACCAGCCCAATACCGCGGCCCTCTTGGCGCAGATAGAGAATGGCACCACGCCCCAACTCTGATATTCGCTTCATCGCCTCCTGCAGCTGCTCGCCGCAGTCGCAGCGCATGCTGCCCAGCGCGTCGCCAGTAAGGCACTCGGAGTGGATTCTAATCAGCAAGGGCTCCTCGGCAGCACAGTCACCCATGGTGATTGCAATATGCTCTTTGCCCTTAAAGGGATCCTCAAAGCCATGGATATCAAAAGTACCCCAGCGCGTGGGTAACTTTGAAGATTCGATATACCTAAGCACCAAAAACGTCTCCACATCTTGTGAAACATGCAACTGTCTTTTGCAGATCTGCCAGCATCATAGCTGGCAGACCAGATAGCCTATGCACGCTGCCTCAGACCATGTTGTTCTGAGGTTCAGAAAAATACCCGAAGAATTTACCCACAAACAGCACCAAGCCGATAATAAGTAGGAGTACAGCAATGGCAAAGAACAGTGCCACTGACATAACTTCTACAAACACCAGGAAGTAACTTGCAGCGATCAACAGGGGAATCAGCAGCATTATACTGACAAACCTATGGTTTTTCTCGACCACCAGATACAAACAGGGGATTAACAGCAGGGTAATGGACGACGCGAACAAAATGCCAAAACTCAGCGACAGCGCCATGGGGATAACAAACTGGGCCTGCACACTGGTTTCAAAGAGCAGAGGCAACAGGCCCACAAAGGTGGTCAGGGTAGTCAGCAGAATCGCCCGAAATCTCTTGGTGCCAGCATTCACAATGGCGTCTTCTGTACTCAACCCCTCTGCCCTGCCGCGATTGGCAAATTCCACCAGGATCAGACTGTCATTTACCACAACGCCCGCCAGAGCAATAATGCCAAAAATTGACAGCATATTGACCGACATGCCGAATAGAATATGCCCAATAACCGCACCAATAAAACCAAACGGAATTACTGACATAATCACAATCGGCTGCAAATAGGAGCGCAGGGGGACCGCTAGCAGGCCATAAATCATAAACAGCGCTAGCAGAAGGCCAACAGCCAACTTGACGTAGTATTCACTCTGCTCCTGCGAACCACCACTGAGCCTAAAGCCCACGCTGGGGTATTTCTCTAGCAGTTGAGGAATAAATTTAGTCCGGGCGTCCCTGACCACATCGCCACTCTGCACTCTCTCTTCCTCTACGTCTGCCGTAATAGTCACTGTGCGCTTGCGGTCCAGCCTGTCTATGGAAGTTAGTCCCAGACCCAGACTCACGTTGGCAACCTGGCCTATTTCTATGGCCTGACCGTTGCCAGTTCTGATCAGCATATTTTCCAGGGTTGCTATGGAGCGGCGGTCCTCTAGGGGATACCTGACCATCACTTTTACCGTGTCTGAATCACGCTGAATACGCTGAACCTCCTCGCCATAAAATGCCTGGCGCACCTGAACAGCCACATCTCTCAAGCTGACCCCCACCTGGTTGGCATAGGGTTTGAGTTTGATCAAGACCTCTTTGCTGCCGGACCCCTGGGAGTTGTAGATATCGTAAACACCGGGGAACTGTGTGAGATACTGCTGCAGCTCCATGCCGGCATTGGTCAGCTCCTCTGGGTTGGCACCAGACAGACTTAGGCTTATCTTGGCGCCGGAGGGGCCGTCAGTGGCAGAGTAGCGCTGTTCGCGCACATCGGGCAGCAGACCCACGTCTTCGCGCCACAGACGCGCAATCTCAACCGCACTGACAGAGCGGTATTCTGACTTGGTCAATACCAGCCTGAAGCTGATATTGGTATCGTCGCGAACAAAAAAGTTCACATGCTCCACTAGACCCATAGAGTCAGGGTTTTCCTCACGATAGGCTTTATCGATCTCAATAATTGAACGCTCGATAATATCTACAGTTTCGTTGAGGCTCTCAGCAGAGGCGCCATCCTGCATCACTATATTGGCTCGAACATCATCGCCAGGGACATTGGGGAAGAATTCAAACCGCGCCAGGCCGCTACTTACAGCACCCAGAACCAGTATAAAAACACCCAGAAATCCCGCCAGGGTGACATAGCGATTGGCCAGAGCCAAACGCAGACCAGGCCTGTAGGTATTCTCAATAAAATTCTCAAGGCCGCTGGCAATAAAGCGCTGGTAACCGGTAATTTTGCCGATAAGTCCTGTGTTCTGCTCACCAAATTTGAGCCCAACCAGATGCGCGGGCAGTATGAGCTTGGACTCGATCAATGAGAACATAAGACAGAAGATCACCACGATGCCAATGGCTCGGGTAAAGGCGTCAAAACTGCCACCGATAAAGATAATAGGAGCGAAGGCCGCCATGGTGGTCAGCACCCCGATGGTAGACGGCGTAGCTACCCTTTTTACGCCACGTACTACAGTGTCCACCGAAGCCTGATAAACGGTGCCATTGAGCTGGCCAGAGGCACTGGCTCGCTTATAGTCTGCCTTGACTTCACTGTAGACACTTTCGCCAATTACAATGGCATCGTCCACCACAATACCCAACACCATAATAAAGGCGAAGAGGCTCATAATATTAACGGTAACATCGCCAAGGGGCATCAACCAAAAGGCCCCGGCAAAACTGACTGGAATCCCCAGAATTACCCAGAAGGCAACCTTGAGATTAAGGAACATCCCCAGCACTAGAGCGACCAGAAAGCCACCCATCAAAAGATTTTCCGACATCATGGCGAGGCGACCATCTAGGTAGTAGGCCTCATCATTAAACACCGCAATATCGACACCCTGCGGCAAGCTGTCTCTTTTGTCTGCAACGTAAGAGTGCACCGCGTCACTGATATCCAGCAGGTTTTGCCCCTCTAGCGAGAAGACCCCTATGTTGAAGGCGCTTTTTTGATCAAATCTATTGGTGTAGATGCTCTCGGCAAACTCGTCCCGCACATTGGCAACATCAGACAACAGTAGTTGTGTCCCGTCGCGGCCACTTCTGACAACAATATTTTCAAAGTCGGTGCCGTAATAGGATTTGCCCTCTGTTCTAACCAGTACGTTGCCGCTGTCGGTTCTTATCATACCTGCGGGCAAATCCAGGGAGGAGGCGCGAACTGCTGAAGCTACCTCACTCAGAGTCAAATTTAATTCCTTGAGGCGGTCTTCGCGCACCTCAATCGAGATTTCATAGCGACCCGCACCCCATAGAGAGACCTCTTTTACAGGCGCCAGTGCCAATATCTCGTCGTAAATCTCGTCACCCAGAAGCTTTTTTTGACGCTCGGTCATGTCACCGTAGACAGCGATACCCAGCGCCCAGAGATTATTGCTTCGTCGCTTTACCGAGGGCTTTTCAAGATCATCGGGCAGGTTGGTAATGCCGTCGATACGATTTTCTACCAGGGTCATTACCTCATTGATATCTTCATTGGGCTCAATTTCCAGACTTATCCTGGCAAAGTCCCGGTTGGCGTCAGAGCGTATTTTTTTGATCCCTTGCAGGCCCTCTAGGGCAGACTCCATGGGCAGAATCACACCTTTCTCAACCTCGACCGGCGCCGCTCCCGGATAAGGGGCAGTAACACTGATAACCCGGGTCTCACTGCGGGGGAACATCTCTTTACTGATATTGGTCAGTGCCAGAGCCCCGGCACAAAATATCAGAATCATGGACAGATTGGCGGCGACTGGATTTCTGGTAAACCAACCAATCAGCCCACCGGCATCTTTATTGATCACTGGCCTACTCCCGCACTAACATTGTTTTTTACCTTCAACCTTAAGCCTTCAATGGGCGTACCCAGAGCGCTGGTCACTACCTGATCACCATTATTCAGACCGGTGGAGATGTAGTAACTACTATCATCTGCAGAGGCCACCTCCACGGGAACAATCTTCAGCAGACTATCACTGTCGACCAGAGCGACTCTCGACCCCTCCAACAGAGCACTGCGGGGGACTTTGAAAACATCATTCAGCACCCTGCCCTCGATCGAGGCTTTGACAAAGGTGCCCACACGCAACGGAACTCTAACATTGGTGCCACTGGCGGTAAGACCATAGGGGTCGGCCACCCTAGCCACCAGGTATTGAGAGCGGTTAAGCTCATCCACAACACCCTCAGAGCGCTCTACTGTTGCAGTCCAGGAAGCCGTTTGACCGTCCACAGTACCGCTGAGCACAACCAATTTATCCTTGAGACCGCTGGCAGAGGACAGGCCATCCATCATGGTCATATCTCGCTCGGTCAGGGGTAATCTCACTTCGATAAAATCGATAGCGAAGGTCTCGCCGATCGGGGTACCCAGACCCACAAACTGACCTACATCAGCCAGCTTTTTGGATACCATGCCAGAGTATGGCGCTCTGATAACAGTCTTTTGCAGCTTTATTTCGGCCTGCCTTAACTCTGCCTTTGCCTGTAACAGCTTGGCCTCGGCCTCTAGCAGGTAAGGCTGACGCAGCAGCAAAGTTGGCGCTTCCGACTTGGGTCTGCCGGTGATCTCCCACTCTTTTTCAGCCTGAGCTGACCTAGCCTTCTCCAGCTCCATCTGGGCCTGAGCGCTGATTAGTCTAGCCTCGGCTCGCTGCACTGCGACCTCGTAGTCGGTGGGATCCACTTTGAGCAGCATGTCACCGGTCTCGAAAGTACCCCCCACGACAAATGCATCGGACACCGCCAACACGGCCCCTGAAACCTCAGATATCAGCGAGGTTCTGGTTCTGGGCACAACCACCCCTTGGGACTGCACTCGTATCTCTATCTCAGCGGCATTGGTGATAATAGTTTTCACCGCAATCGCTGCCTCTGGCTGCGGAGACTTGGGCGTTTCCGGCTTCAATACATTCATCATCACAGCTAGAAATAGTGCAATAAACACCACACCAAGGGCTTTAAACTTATCTTTCACTTGTTTGATCCTTAAAATTTATTTTTCTTTTCCACTTCAGTATTTTGTCTGTTGGAACTAGAGATTTGCCAACAGCGTCACCAATACCCAACCACATCCACCTGCCGCAAGACCTGCGACTATATCGTCAACCATAATACCGAGACCGCCCGATATATTTTTATCCATCCAGCTAATTGGCCAGGGTTTTACAATATCGAATAATCTAAATAGGCAGAACCCCAGCATCAGGGATACGGGGCCAACGGGTAAAAAGGCCATAGTTACCCAGAAGCCAACAAATTCGTCCCAGACAATACCACCGTGGTCATGCACCCCCAGTCGCTGCGCCGCTCGACCACAGAGACTAATGCCAATAATCGCTGCGACCAGCACAGTGACCAGATACATGGGCTGGGATAGTTGCGTCAACAGCCACCACAGGGGAATCGCCGCCACCGTGCCCACTGTGCCAGGCGCCACTCTGGACAGGCCACTGCCAAAGCCAAAGGCAAGCATCAACAGGGGCGAGCGCAAAAGTTCGCGGGGACTAGGGTTAGTGGCTGAAATGGTCGAACCCTCCCTCGATAGGCTCAGCTGAACAATCGTCTATTGTAACAAGCTTATAATTATTATTCGGCGCCAGTATCTGACCCACAGGTGTCGCAACAAGTTCACCGCTCTCGATCAACTGATCCAGTTTGGACTGATGGGCCGGTGGCACAGAAAAACACAGCTGATAATCATCGCCGCCACTGAGGGCCCAGCCCCGTGCTTGCTCAGGCCCTAGGGCCCGCACCTCGCTATGAATCGGCAGTAACTCTGATTGGATATGACAGCGCACATCGCTGGCCTTGCAAATATGGCCCAGATCGGCGATCAGACCATCGGAAATATCAATACAGGCACTGGCAATATTGCGCAGCTTTATACCGGCTTCAATCTGAGGCTGAGGCCTATAAAACCTTGTTAGTAGGCGCTCACTACCGCTATTTCCCTTATTTTTAATAGTTTTGAGGGCCGCAGCACCATCGCCTAAGGTGCCGGTCACATACAGTTTGTCACCGGCTTTGGCGCCGCTGCGCTGCAGGGCTTGCCCGCCTGGCACCTCAGCCAGCAGGGTTAGGCTTATACACAGGGGGCCAGCGGTGGTATCACCACCAATCAGGGCAATATTAAACTGTTTGGCGACACTGGCCAGACCGCGACTAAAGCCACTCAGCCAGTCGGCATTGGCCAGTGATTTAGGTAGTGTGAGGGCCAGGGTAAACCATCTGGGTGTGGCTCCCATCGCCGCCATATCGCTGAGATTGACGCAAAGGGCTCTGGTTGCTATCTGCTCTGCAGTGGCCTCGGGCGGGAAGTGTACAGACTCCACCAGGGTATCTGTGGCAACGACTAGCTGTTGATCGGCCGACCTATTTAGCAGGGCGGCATCATCTCCAATGCCCAGGGCTACCCCTGCCTGAGCAGTGAGGCCATCAAAGTAGGTTGCGATCAATTCAAACTCGCTGGATGCTGTTGTCTTTTCCTGTGACAGGTTTCCCCCTTGCCGGCCAGGCAGCCAGCTACTTCCGTTTATTGGCAGCCACCTCTATGGCGCGCTTGTCCACCGCTACTTTATCCAAAACACCGTTGATAAACTTATAGGCGTCTGTAGGGCCGTAGGTCTTAGCCAGATTGACGCCTTCGTTGATCACCACTTTATAGGGCACTTCGATACTGTAAAGCATTTCATAGCTAGCGATACGTAGCACAGCTCTGGAAACTGGGTCCAAATCTTTGTTATCTCGGTCGAGATGAGGTTCATAACTGGCATCGATATCAGTCAAATGCTTGGGCACACCAAACAGAATGTCGTGAAACAGGCCGGTATCTACCTTGCTCATATCATTGTCGACATGAAATTCTGCTTCTATATCGATCAGGTCTGCGCCACCCACTTCCCAGGAATACAGAGCCTGCACCAGCAGCCTGCGGGCTTTCTGCTTTTGCTTCGGTTTCGACATCTTATTCGGTGCTCTGCATCTGCTTGAAGACCGCCAGCATTTCCAGAATGGTCAGCGCAGCCTCTTCGCCTTTGTTCTCTTCGTTGTCACCGGAACGATCCAGAGATTGTTGCAGGTTATCTGTGGTCAGCAGGCCAAAAGCGACTGGCAAATTCTCATTTAAGCCTACTTCTCCAATACCGCGCGTGGTCTCGGAACAGACATAATCAAAGTGCGGGGTATCACCGCGGATCACACAGCCCAGGGTGATAATGGCATCAAAGCGACCAGTGCGGGCTGCGCGCTGGGCTGCCAGAGGCAACTCAAAGGCGCCGGGCACTCGGTATGCTTCAACAGCATCACCACTGATATTGTGGCGGGCTAATGCACGCAGGGCACCGTCTAGTAGGCCATCGGTTATCTCTGCATTCCAGCGCGCGGCGATTACTGCGATACGCACATCGCCCAGATTAAATACGCCCTCTTCAGGCCTGAATTCACTCATTGTTGTTTCCTGTTTACGCTATTTGCAGTCGACGTACTCTACGACTTCGAGATCAAAGCCTGAGATGCCGGTAAATTTAAAAGGTGCGCTCATCAGTCGCATTTTATGCACGCCCAGATCCATTAGAATCTGCGAGCCTGTACCCACTTGCATATAGACCACTTCATTTGCGGGCTGGGCTTTGCTTACGGCCGGGTTCACCATCATCTCTACGCTGTGATCTATGTCCTCGGCACTCTCTGGGTAGTAGAGCAGCACCAGAGCGCCGCGCCCTTCCTCGGCAATGGCGGCCATGGCTTTGTGGAAGGACCAGCTGTTAAAGCCAGAGTCTGATTCTAAAGCCAACAGATCTCGGGCGGAGCGGTTGATATGTACCCGCACCAGTGGGGGCTCGTCACCACTGACATCCCCTTTTACTAGGGCAAAGTGCTTTTCGTTGCGGGCATTGTCTAGATAGGTTTTGAGGGTAAATTCGCCAAACTGTGTATTCACCTGTCGTTCACTGATGCACTGGGTGGTTTTCTCTGTCACCAGTCGGTAGTGAATTAGGTCGGCGATTGTGCCAATCTTCAGCTGGTGTTTTTCGGCAAAGACTTCCAGATCATCACGGCGGGCCATGGTGCCGTCTTCGTTCATTATCTCGACAATCACGGCGGCTGGCTCAAAGCCGGCAATACGGGCCAAATCACAACCCGCTTCGGTATGACCGGCGCGACTCAACACGCCACCGGGCTGGGCTTTGAGGGGGAAGATATGGCCGGGCTGTACTATATCTTCAGGCCGCGCATTGCCAGCCACTGCGGCCTGCACTGTGCGGGCGCGATCGGCAGCGGAAATACCTGTGGTGACGCCTTCAGCTGCTTCAATAGACAGGGTGAACGGCGTGCCATGACTGGATTTGTTGGTGTCACCTTCAACCATCATACCCAGCTCAAGCTGCTTGCAGCGCTGTTCGTTGAGGGTCAGGCAGATTAACCCTCGGGCATAGGTGGCCATAAAGTTAATATCTTCAGGCCGCACCATAGGCGCTGCCATCACCAGGTCTCCCTCGTTCTCGCGATCTTCGTCGTCCATCAGGATAACCATTTTGCCCTGACGGATATCTTCGAGTAATTCTTCTACTGTGTTCAGTACCATTGTCTGTTCTCTTCCGGTGTATTGCACATAGCTCATGTAGCTTATTGATCTGCGGCTTTATCCCCCAGCAGCAGCCGCTCTAGGTAGCGAGCCACCAAGTCTACTTCTAAATTAACCTGGGTTCCCACTTTATAGTCGCCCATCACGGTATGGGTCATGGTGTGAGGGACTATATTGAGTTCAAATTCTGAGCCTTCGACTTTATTGATGGTCAGGCTGGTACCATCCACTGTGATTGAGCCTTTGTGGGCAATGTATTTGGCCAGTTCGCGGGGGGCGCGAATACGAAACCGCCATGATCTTGCGTCCTCTTCCAGCGAGACAACTTCACCTAGACCATCTACATGCCCCGAAACTATATGGCCGCCAAAGCGATCGTTTGCTTGCATGGCTTTTTCCAGGTTGATGCGACTGCCGGTTTGCCAGTTGCCGATGGTGGTCAGGTTTAGGGTTTCTACCGAGACGTCGGCGACAAAACCTTCGCCGGTAAGCTCTACTGCGGTTAGGCAGGCGCCGTTGCAGGCGATGCTATCGCCGAGTTGCACATCGGTCAGGCTCAGGTTACCGGTGCGGATGGTTAGGCGCACATCGCCACCACGCTGTTCTAGGTTAGCGATATCGCCTATGGCGCTGATAATTCCTGTAAACATTTCTAAACCCTTTAAATTGACTCTAATTTATTAAGGTGC
>JBMZST010000008.1:0-17733 GCA_049623265.1 Porticoccaceae bacterium | reverse complement strand
AACTGGGCTATTTATAAGTCAACTGGGCAATATGCGGCGCTGGCGCCGGGCAACCGTTGGGACTTTCGCCGATCCATAGAATTGCTAGTGCGCCATTCCTGTGCAGAGGATACCATTTAACCCTGGTGGCATTGCCTTTAGCCTCAGTGGTTAGGCTTAAAAGTAATGGCTGCAATACTAAAAATTACAAAGGCCTCAGCCATTGAAAATATCTCGCACCCTTACTGCCATCATCGTTTTTCTTATCGGGGCCTGGTCTATTAATCACTGGTACCAGCGATCAATGCCAAAGGTCTCAGAGTCTGGTCTACCTGGCGAATACTGGGCAAACCAGCTGATCCTCAGCGGTGGTATTGAACGCACTTTTTCCTATTACCTACCGTCCAGTCTTGAGGTAGGCGGCGCTCTTATTTTTGTGCTCCATGGTTCCATGAGCAATGGCGAAGCCATCAGGAAAATGACGGGCAATGAATTCGACCTGCTTGCCGAGACCAACCAGTATATCCCCGTCTATGCCAATGGCTTTGAAGATCACTGGAACGACTGCCGAGCATCGGCAGACTACAGTGCTAATACTCAGGATATCGATGATATTGCCCACCTGGAGGTTTTAATTAATTGGTTTGCTGAGCGCTATCAGATAGACCCCAGCAAGGTCTTTGTCACCGGGCATTCCAATGGTGGCCATATGGCCTTTAAAGCTGCCCTTGAGGCGCCGGAGATGATTAGAGCTGTGGCAGCTATTAGCGCCAACCTGCCTGTGGATGAGAATTTCGATTGCAAAAAATCTGGCATCCCTGTCTCCATCGCCCTGTTAAATGGCACCGAAGATACCATTAACCCCTACTATGGCGGCACCGTAAAAGTGGGTGACAATGAGAGCAGAGGCCAGGTGCTGACCACTGACCAGACAATTGACTACTGGACTCAGTTGATTGGCGCTCAGATATCAGCACCTGACAGAGTTGTCGAATACCCAGAGACCGATGGCATGCCCAATACCTCGGTTATTGCTACGCACTGGAATGGTATTGATAATACCCAGGTTCGCCTGTACAGGCTGCAGGGCTCTGGTCATGTGATTCCATCAAAACTCTATGACTTCCCGGCCTTTATAGGGCCCAATGCTGGTGATATTTCCGGGCCAGAAGAAATTGTGCAGTTTTTTAATCAGGTTATGGATAAATCGTTCTAACCACAAAAATACAATAACTGGTCACTGTGATCAGCCTTTGGGGGAGCAACATGATTGGACTCTATATAGAGTATGAATACTGGGTAGCGGCGATACAGCTGGTACTGGCAATGCTGGGCATGGGAGCTGGCTTGCAGGTCGCCGACTTTAAAAAAGTGGCTCTGCAACCCAAAGCAGCCACAGTGGGGCTGTCGATGCAGCTGGTAGTAGTGCCTCTGGTTGCCCTGGCATTTATTCTATTGGCTGGTTTACCGCCAGGTATGATTATTGGTATCGCGATTATTGCTGCTATCCCCGGCGGCACTGTGTCCAATATATTTACCTTTATGGCCCGGGGTAATGTGCCGCTGTCTATCAGTATCACTGCCCTCACCTCTCTGGCCTGTCTGGCAACCACCCCCATAATTTTAGACTTTCTAATCGCCGACTATATGCCTGCCAGCTTTGTGATGCCGGCGAAAAAAGTGGCGATCGAAATTGGCCTCTGTCTGCTATTGCCTCTAGGCCTGGGTATGCTTTTCCTAAAACAATTGCCCCAGTATGCCGAGAGGTTTTCCACTATCTGTGTCAGAGGCTCACTGATTGGTATAGGTATCATAGTGCTGGGCTCTCTGGGTGCAGGCAGGCTAAATTTTGCCAATATAGCCACTGCCGATATTGCGCTGCTGTCTGCTTTTATTATTAGCCTGACTCTGGTGGGTATCTGGCTGACCAAAGGGTTTGGCCTAACCCGACAGGACAACAGTGCCATTGAGATGGAAGTCGTAGTAAGGAATATTAATCTGGGTTTTTTGTTGAAAGTCTCGCTGTTTCCCACGGTGGCCGGGGAGACAAATCCTGTGGCAGATATGGCGCTATTTACCATGCTGCTCTACGGTGCCTGGCAGCTCGCCACCGGCATCAGCCTAATCTTTTGGCGACGCCGACAGACTGGCGATCAACAACAGATCATTACTCAGCCTTAGCCATAGCTGGATAGGTCGCCAGGGTCTGATCCGCCAATTGCTGCGCGTAGCCATTGGCTTTAATTACATCGCCCATCATTAGCAGGGCCGGAGATGGCAGTGGTGTCTGCTTTAGGCGCTCGGCAATATCACTGATAGTCCCCAGCACCACCTGCTGAGCCTCCGAGGTTCCCTGAGCCACAACCGCAAACGGTTTATCTGCGGGACAGCCACGCGCCATCAACTGGTTGGCTATTTCCTCGAGATTGGACAGCCCCATATAAAACACCACGGTGCTATCTTTTTGCAGAGCCAGGTCCCAGTTAATATGCATCTCACCATTTTGCCGATGACCGGTGATAAAGGTCACCGCATGGGCATGGTCTCGGTGGGTCAGTGGAATCTGTGTGGCTGCTGCACAGCCAATAGCTGCGGTAATACCGGGCACAATAGTACATTCAATGCCCTGTTGATTGAGGTGATCTACCTCTTCACCGCCGCGACCAAAGATAAAATTATCGCCACCCTTTAGACGCACGACATTTTTGCCGCAGCGGGCCAGCACGGCCAACAACTCGCAGATTTGTTCCTGGGGCAGACTGTGCTGATCTTTTTTCTTGCCCACATAAATCAGATCACAGCGCGTCTTGGCATAGTCGAGCAACTCGGGGTTGGCCAGACGATCATAGACAATAGCATCGGCCTGTTGCAGTAGACGCATGGCCTTCACAGTGATTAGTTCTGCATCTCCCGGGCCTGCCCCTACCAAATACACCTGACCGAATTCTTTGCTGTCTACCGGCTTTAAATTCTGGCTGCTGTTGTGGGTGGTTTTAACTAATCTGAGAATATTGCTGTTCATGCTCTTTTTGTGCTCTTTCCATAATGGGGACTTAAATAGCCCGGTGTTAGAAATCTGCCTAGGCCAGACAGACCGTTTGATTAATAAGGTTATTGAGCTCCGGAATACAGGAGCCACAGTTAGTGCCACATTGCAGCTGCTGACCCAGCTCTTCGGCAGAACTTGCGCCAGCCTCAATGGCATCGGTTATCGACTGTTCGCTGACTTTAAAACAGGAACAAATCAGCTTGCCCTGATCGGGTTCTGAGCTGCTGGCGATCAGTGACCAGTAGTTGCCATTCACGTTTTGGCTAAACAGTCTCTGCAACCAGCTTCTGCCCGGTAGTAGCGCTTTGTCAGCATGACTAAAGATTGCCATCTCTATCTGCTGGTCGCTGTAACAGATGATTCGCTCATCGCAATCCGAGCCGCCGGCATACTGCTCGTAGGCCTGCGCCGGGCCCTGTTCAGTCAGACGCTTGGCCGCAATAAAATCCTGCCAGTTAAAGTTTTCTGCCACAGCCACCTGGTATAAATAGCCCTGGTCATTCTCCAGTACAGAGAGGTTCCAGTTGATAAAGGATTTACAGTCCAGTTTGGTGCGACTCACAATGACCGCCCAGGAGCCCAGACTAACTTTGCTAATTGCAGCCGGGGTAAATTTAAATTCTGGCTGCCCTGACACAGGGTCAATAATGGGAGCGATTAGGGTGCCAACCCGAGCGCGCTGAGCAAATTGATTATTCCAGTGAATGGGTACAAACAGTTGATTGGGCCGCAGGCCGGAATCTAATGTCAGATTTAACTGCACAGAACCCAACGCCGTAGTCACCAAAGTCAGGTCATCCTCTTTGAGCCCCAGATGCTCGGCAGTATCAGGGTGAATGGATACCGAGGGCTGATCTATATGATCCAGTAGTCGCGCTGCACGGCCTGTGCGCGTCATGGTATGCCATTGATCGCGGACCCGACCGCTATTTAGCGCCAGGGGAAACTGCGTATCCAGGTGCTGTTTGGGCAGAGATGGAGCACTGCTAATAAACTGCGCCTTACCACTGGGAGTTGGAAACTGCCCCTGGGTAAATAGCCGCTGGGTGCCCTGGGGACTCTCTGGGGTCACTGGCCACTGAATTGGTGTTAGCTGATCGTACTGGGTCTCTGAGAGAGTACTTAGAGCGCCAATATTAAACAGACGACTGCCGTTATTTTGAAATGCTGACAGCGCCGCATGCTCAATAAAAATATCCCGCGGACTGTTGTAGGCAAAGTTATCCTGAAAGCCCATAGCCTGCGCTACCTGACTGATTATCCACCAGTCGTGACGGGCCTCGCCCGGCGCATTAACCAGTGCGCGCTGGCGGGAAATACGCCGCTCGGAATTGGTGACAGTGCCATCCTTCTCGCCCCAGCCGGTGGCTGGCAGCAGAATATTTGCCGTGGCGCTGGTATCTGTTTCGGCAACACAGTCGGATACGATCACGGTTTCACAGAGCTCCAGTGCCGCCTTGACCTTATCTGCATTGGGCAAGCTGACGACTGGGTTGGTGCCCATAATCCAAACAGCCTTAATACGACCATCGGCGACTGCATCAAATAGATCCACAGCCTTTAGTCCCGGCTGCTGACTCATCCCTGGACTCTGCCAAAACTCACTGACAGTGGTGATATTGTCCTCTGTGTAATCCATATGAGCCGCCAGCATATTGGCCAGACCGCCCACCTCTCGACCACCCATAGCATTGGGTTGCCCGGTAATAGAAAAAGGTCCAGCACCAACCTTGCCCAGTTTGCCGGTAGCCAGATGGCAATTAATAATCGCGTTGCATTTATCCGTGCCCGTGGACGACTGATTAATACCCTGGGAGTAAAATGTAATGGCTTTGTCGGTCTCAGCGAACCATTGGTAAAAAGTTTTAAGCTGGTCATTTTCCAGACCCGCCTGCACTGCAATATTGTCCAGCGTGGCGCTTTCGGCATTGAGTATGGCTTCGGCAAACCCCTGGGTATGCTGCTCGATATAGTCGCTATCGCTGTAGCCATGGCTGTGCAGATAATGCAGCAGGCCAGTGAAGATAAAATTATCGGAACCAGGGGCAATGGCCAGATGCAAATCGGCCAGGTCACAGGTGGCGGTGCGACGGGGATCTATAACAACAATTTTTAATTGCGGGTTTTTCTTTTTGGCCTCGGCCATGCGGCGGTAGAGAATCGGATGGGTCCAGGCGGCATTGGAACCGGTTAGCACTATAAGATCGGCATGCTCTAGGTCCTCATAATTACAGGGCACGGCATCACTGCCAAAGGCGCGCTTATAACCAGCCACGGCCGACGACATACAGAGGCGGGAATTGGTATCCACATGACCCGTGCCGATAAAACCTTTGGCCAGTTTGTTGGCCACATAATAGTCTTCGGTAAGCAGTTGGCCAGACAGATAAAAGGCAATAGCACCTGGACCATGCTGGTCGCGAATCTGACTGAGCCTATCGGCGACTGTGGCTATTGCCGTTGACCAGTCAGTCTGCTGGCCCTCGATCACAGGGTGCATTAAGCGCCCGGTATCGCCCATGGTCTCATGCAGTGCAGACCCTTTAACACAGAGCTTGCCCAGGTTGGCCGGATGGGATTGATCGCCAGAGACAGCAATAATATTGTTGTTCTCTATGCTCGCATCTACACCACAGCCAACACCGCAATAGGGGCAGGTGGTTTTAATCTGACAGGCTGACGTCATGGCTACAGGTTCACAGCGTCAGTAGTACTTGATCAGCCGCCAGCTCAACACTGTAGACAGGCACTGAGACTTCGCTGTCCTCCAGGCATTCGCCAGTCTGTAAATCGAAATGCTGTTTATACAGTGGCGAGGCCACGACCAGTCGCTCGCCTACATCTCCCACTATACCGCGAGACAGTACATTGGCTTTGCCTATAGGGTCCCAGTTACCTATGGCATAAACCTGGGGGGTCTCGCTAGGCAGATAAAACAGTGCGACCTGTTGACCTTCAACCATGGCGCAGATACCGGAGTTGGCAATAAGGTCTTTTTGCTGACACAGAGTAATAGATTGGCTCATGATTTTTCCTTAGGCACTTTTGTCCAGTAGTTGCAGACGCTCTTCCTCGGTTGCAGGGCGGGGCTGACCTCGCTCCTGTACAAACACAATCTGCTCGTCCTCCTCATCGGTGTTCACAAATTGCACAAAGCGTTTCATGCGCTCTGGGTCTTCAATGGTGGTTTTCCATTCACATTGATAGGTGCCAACAATATTGTTCATCTGTTCTTCCAGCTCGGCGGCAATACCCAGGGAGTCCTCTATCACCACCTGTTTAAGGTAATCCAGTCCTCCTTCCAGGTTGTCCATCCATACCGAGGTGCGCTGCAGGCGATCAGCAGTGCGCACATAAAACATCAGGAAGCGGTCGATATATTTGATCAGGGTCTCGTCATCCAGATCTGTGGCAAACAGGTCGGCGTGGCGTGGTTTCATACCGCCATTGCCGCAGACAAAAAGATTCCAGCCATTTTCTGTGGCTATCACACCAAAGTCTTTTGACTGGGCTTCGGCACATTCTCTGGTGCAACCGGAGACTGCAGATTTGAGTTTATGAGGTGAGCGCAGGCCTTTGTAGCGGTTCTCTACATAGAGAGCCATGGCCACACTGTCCTGGACACCGTATCTGCACCAGGTACTGCCGACACAGGATTTTACGGTGCGCAGCGCTTTGCCATAGGCATGGCCCGTCTCGAAACCAGCGTCCACTAATTCTTTCCAGATAGAGGGCAGATGCTGCACACGAGCACCAAATAAATCGATGCGCTGGCCGCCAGTAATCTTGGTATAGAGGTTGTATTTTTTGGCCACCTCACCCAATACGATCAGTTTATCCGGCGTTATTTCACCCCCGGCAATCCGCGGCACGACAGAGTAGGTGCCATTCTTTTGCATGTTTGCAAGAAAAGTATCATTGGTATCCTGAAGACCCACATGCTTTTCTTCCAGCACATAGTCATTCCAAAGTGAGGCCAGAATAGAGCCTACCGCAGGTTTACAGACATCACAGCCACGGCCCTGGCCATGTTTCTCGAGAAGCTCATCGAAGGTCTTAATATTACCCACCTTGATCAGATGGAATAACTCCTGACGGGTATAGGCAAAGTGTTCACAGATGGAACTGTCCACCTCCAGCCCACGGCTCTCCATCTCATCGTCGACAATATTTTTTAACAGAGCGGCACAACCGCCACAGCCGGTACTGGCCTTGGTCTCAGATTTGATATCCCCCAGGGAATAAAAGCCCGCATCCATAGCCTCGACAATGTCTCCTTTGGTGACATTGTGGCAGGAACAGATAGTGGCTGTAGCTGGCAGTGCGGCAGCACCCAGCGCTGGCGCTTCACCGGCATTGTAGGGAAGAATTAATGTCTCGGGATCAGCGGGTAGATCAATGCCGTTTAAGAAATACTGCAGCAATGTGTCATAGTCAGAGCAATCGCCTACCAGAACAGCACCTAACAGTTTTTTACCGTCACTGCTAACAATCAGGCGCTTGTAAACTTCGATGCGCTCATCGCTAAAGGTGTAGGCGATGGATCCCTCTTCGCGGCCATGGGCATCACCTATGGAGCCCACATCTACGCCCAGCAGCTTGAGCTTGGTGCTCATATCCGCACCCTGGAACGACTGCTTGTCATCACCCAACTGACTGACGGCTGCCTCTGCCATGCGGTAACCAGGCGCCACCAACCCATAGATGCGTCCACCAAACAACGCACATTCACCTATGGCAAAAATATCGGAGTCACTGGTTTTGCAGTGGTAGTCAATTTCAATACCGCCGCGCTCGCCCACCTTCAAGCCACAGTCTCGGGCAAGCTGGTCATAGGGTCGAATACCAGCACTAAACAGAATCATATCTGTGGCCAGGGAACCCCCATCGGCAAACTTCATCTGTAGCTTAGTATCAGCCTCTGGCGTCTCTTCAATCACTTCGGTGGCCTTACTGGTGTGCACTTTAACGCCCAGGGCTTCAATTTTACGCCGCAACATAGCGCTGCCACCGGCATCCAACTGCACCCCCATAAGGCCTGGTGCAAATTCCACCACATGGGTTTCCAGACCCAGGTTTTGTACGGCATTGGCAGCCTCCAGACCCAGCAGCCCACCACCGACCACAACACCCACTCGGGCATCTTTGGCCTGGGCCTGAATATTGCCCAGATCATCAATGGTGCGATAGACCACACAGGGTTCTGCATCATTGCCTGGCACTGGCGGTACAAAGGGATAGGAGCCTGTGGCCAAGACTAATTTATCGTAGGCGAAGCTGCGGCCCCCTTCAGTGGTGACCGTTTTATTCTGGCGATCAATACTGGCTACCGGATCACCGAAATGGGCATCAACGCCCAGTTCGACATAATGCTCTCTGGTGGTAAGGGCTAAATCCTCAGGTGAGCGGCCGGCAAAAAATTCGGATAAATGTACCCGGTCATAGGCCGGTCTGGTCTCGCCTCCGATCAGCGTAATCTGCGCCTCTACCGGGGAGGCCACTAACTGTTCAACATAATGGTGGCCAACCATACCGTTTCCGACTACAACGACTCTTAACATGTTTGAGTTTCCTTAAATGACTTTTGTTTTTTTATGCAGCTTCAGACTTTTTGGCTGCAGGGTTTTTCTGCTTTTCGTAGAGGAAACGCAGTACCTGTTGGCGATAGTTATTAAAGTCCGGGTCATCGGCCAGGACCACACGATCGCGGGGTCGAGGTAGCTCGATAGACAGCACCTCGCCTATGGATGCCGCCGGGCCATTGGTCATCATGACAATGCGGTCGGACAGCAATACGGCTTCGTCAACATCATGGGTAATCATGATCACGGTATTACCCAACTGTTGCTGGATATCCATCAGAGAGTCTTGCAGGTGTGCGCGAGTCAAAGCATCCAGGGCGCCAAAGGGTTCATCCATCAGCAGCACCTTAGGCTGCATCGCCAAACAGCGCGCTATACCCACCCGCTGCTTCATCCCACCAGAGAGTTCGCCGGGCAGTTTGTGCAGCGCATGGTCCATATGCACCAGAGATAGGTTGTGCTCAATCCATTCGCCGATCTCAGCTTTGGTTTTACTTTTCTTGAAAACGCATTTCACTGCCAGTTCGACATTCTGGTAGACCGTCAGCCAGGGCAGCAGTGCATGATTCTGGAACACTACAGCGCGATCAGGGCCTGGCTCATCCACTTCGCGGCCCTCGAGAATAACGCCGCCCTCGGTAGCCTCGTAGAGACCAGCGACAATATTGAGCACTGTCGACTTACCGCAGCCGGAGTGGCCAATAAGGGAGATAAACTCCCCTTTGGCAATACTCAGGTTGACATTTTGCAGAGCGCGAAAGGGTTCCCCCTCTGTGGGGAATTCGATACCTACCTGACTGATTTCTAGATAATTGTTTTTCATAATGCTGTGCGCCCTATTAACGAAGTATTGCTTGCTTGTCCCAGGACACGCGCTTCTGCACGGCCAGCATCAAGCTATCTAAGATAAATCCAATGACACCGATCACCAGCACGGCGACCATAATGCGACCCAGGGAATTGGAGGAACCATTTTGGAATTCATCCCAGATAAATTTGCCCAGGCCCGGGTTCTGCGCCAGCATCTCGGCGGCGATCAGCACCATCCATCCCGTAGCCAGTGATAGTCTGAGGCCGGTAAAAATCATGGGTATGGCAGAGGGAATAACAATCTTGCGGATATGCACTAGCGAGCCGAGCTGCAACACACGGCTGACATTAATTAGGTCTCTATCTATGCTGGCCACGCCAACAATGGTGTTGACCACAGTGGGCCACAGACAACACAGAGCCACCGTAAAAGCAGAGGTCAAAAAGGACTTTTCAAAAAATGGGTCGTCGCTGATATACAGGGCTGACACCACCATGGTAACCAGTGGCAACCAGGCCAGCGGAGAAACTGGTTTAAAGGTTTGGATAATCGGATTGACGCAACGGTATACCGATTCGCTTAGACCACAGATAATACCCAGGGGCACTGCAACCAGTGTGGCCACCATAAAGCCAAAGGCGACGGTTAGCAGGCTGGTTCTTATCTGGTCTAAGAAAGTGGCTTTGCCTGTGTAGGCACGAACCTTGACCACGGCGTCGGGATTTTTGGCCAGTTTTTTCGCGTTACGCTTTTCCTGGCGCTCATAAAAAGAGGCTTCTTTGTTGCGCTCTCGCTGATGCTCGGCGACTAAATTTGTCGACTGTTCCCAGACCTGATTAGGCCCGGGGAATTGACCCAGCGAAGTAATAATATTGTTGGCCACCAGTTGCCAGAGTATTAAAAAAACCACAATTCCGAAGGCTGGCAAAGCCAGTGTTTTGACTGCTTTATCGAGTACTAAACGCAGGTTAGCCAGTGTCAGCTGACCAGGTACCTGCGCTAATTTCGATAGTATTGGGGTGGCGCTCATTGTTTGTTTCCTTTGGTTTAAAAACAGCTGGCTCCGCAGAGCCAGCTGGGTCTTTCTTGGGAGTTACCTGTTACTACAGAACTTCGTCTTTAAGGCCGATCGGGAATTTCTTCAGATAGGCATTGGGCTTAGAGCCGTCGTAGACGATGTTGTCAATAAAGTGTTTTTGCGGTGGACGGAAACCGGACTCGGTAGCAAAGGCAGGGAAGTCTGAGGGACTAACCAGCTCTTCTTCGATCAGTTCTTTGGCCGCAATCTCATAGATATCGGGACGGTAAACCGACTTGGCTACATCGAAGTACCAGTCATCAGACTTAGGCTCTGAAATCTGGCCCCAGCGACGCATCTGAGTCAGATACCAGACTGCATCTGAGTAGTAGGGGAAGGTCGCGTTGTAGCGGAAGAATACATTGAAGTCTGGCACTTCACGCTTGTCGCCCTTTTCGTATTCAAAGGTGCCGGTCATGCTGTTGGCAATCACATCGTAATCTGCACCCACATATTCGCTGCGCGAGAGAATTTCCACTGCCGCTGGGCGGTTAGCATTGTCATTCTCATCCAACCATTTAGCGGCACGTATCAACGCCTTTACTACACGGGCAGTGGTGTTGGGATACTTCTCGGTAAATTCTTTGGTCATACCGAATACTTTCTCTGGGTTGTTTTTCCAGATCTCGTAGTCAGTGATCACCGGCACACCAATACCTTTAAATACAGCTTGCTGGTTCCAGGGCTCACCTACGCAGTAGCCGTAGATAGTGCCTGCCTCAAGGGTTGAAGGCATCTGAGGTGGAGGAGTCACCGAGAGCAATGCCTGAGCATCCAAAGTGCCGCTGGTATCTCCTTTGTGAGGCGCATAGAAACCCGGGTGGATATCACCGGCCGCTAGCCAGTAACGAAGCTCATAGTTGTGGGTGGACACTGGGAATACCATACCCATTTTGAAAGGCTTGCCTTCATCGGCGAAGCTATCGACTACAGGCTTGAGGGCATCCGCTTTGATGGGGTGAACAGGCTTGCCATTTTCATGGGGAATATTCTTTTTCATCTCGGCCCAGATATCGTTGGATACAGTGATACCGTTGCCGTTCAGATCCATACTAAATGGCGTGACAATATGTGCCTTGGTGCCATAGCCAATGGTGGCTGCTAGAGGCTGGCCCGCTAGCATATGCGCACCGTCTAGTTTGCCATCGATAACGCCATCGAGAAGTACTTTCCAGTTGGCCTGTGCTTCGATGGTGACATACAGACCCTCGTCTTCGAAGTAGCCGTTTTCATAGGCGACTGCTATAGGCGCCATATCAGTCAATTTAATAAAACCAAATTTAAGCTCGTCCTTTTCCGGTTCGCCAAGCTCTGCCTGTGCACAGAGTGCAGTGGCAAAAAGTGCGATAGCACCCAGTGACTTGCTGACAACACGAACAAGAGAACCGCCTCTGTGCGCTGCAGTTGATAGTTCTTTCATAAATTAGTTACCTCGTATGTAAGTGGCTAAAATCAAAACCAAAAAAAACCCGCCTACAAGCGTATTGGGGGAATACACCTGAGGCGGGCATCGTTACCCTGCTGCCGAAATGACTTACCTTGGATCAGCACTCGTATTAGATTATTCAAGATGTATGCCAACTTTTTGGGTTGAGTAAAAATCGGCTCAAAGGGGCAAATACAGCGAAAATAGATCAAAAAACGATCAAATTAATCAACCGCGGACTCAGGTCTTGGCTCGATTGAGTTTGGCGCGCACCCTAGTGGTGCGAGAACAGGGCAGAGACCGCCCTGCGTGCACAGTAGTTGGGCTTGCTGGCGCTGAGAGTCAGGGACGGTAATCCTGGCGAGGATAATCAATATTCAAAAGCTGGGCGGCTTCACGATAGAGATCAGTGCGGTAACAACGCTGCACCAAGGATCGGGTGCGCTCGGAATTAACCTGCTTGCCCAACAGCGGGGTAAATTGCTGGATCATGGTTTCGGCATCTGAACGCCAGGGAAAACCGGCATTGAAACTATTAAACACATGAAAGTCAGTCTGCTCAGACTGATCTTGGGTGCGCTGATGAAAAAGCTTACCGGTCAAGGAGGGGCGCAAACAGTCCTCGGGTAAATCCAGATAGGACGGCTGTGCCAGAATCTGGATCGCCTGTTCACGGTTTTCCATATCAGCCATCCAGCGACAGGCTTCCATCAACGCCAGACGTAGCCGTAGATGGCTGCCTGGATTCCGGCCATGCCAGGCCTCCATTACGGCTAAAACTTTTTCCGGCGCGCCATTCCACAGTCGCACACCAGTGGTGGCAAGTACTCCCGAACCGTATTCCACCGCTATGCTATTCCAGGGCTCTCCGACACAGAAGCCATCGATAATACCCTGGGCCAGACTGTCTACCATCTGCTCAGGGGGCAGCACAATAATCCGCGCATCGGCATCCGGGTCAATGCCTGCCAACTCAAGCCACTGACGCAGTAGTAATGTATGGGTAGAAAAATTATGCACGCTGGCCAGAGTTAGCTGGCGGCCGGTTTTGTCTATTTCAGCCTTTAATGCCTGAGCCGTGGAAACAGGGTCGTAGAGATTGTCTGGGGAATTCAGCTGTAATTTATTCCACAGCGAAGACGACAGTGTAATCCCGTTACCGTTAAGGGAGAGCACCAGGCCACTGATAATAGGTGCCCTTATACCAGCCGCTCCCAGGGTGGTGGCCATGCCCATGGGCGCCAACATCTGACAGGCATCAAAGCTACCCGCAATCATCTTATCTCGAATATTGGCCCAGGAGACTTCTCTGTGCAGGCTGACATTCAACCCATAATCGCTGTACAGACCTAACTCTTGCGCCAGAATAATGGGTGCACTGTCACTGAGCCTCATATAACCGAGGTTTAGGTCCGAACGCTCCGCTGGGGGCAATTTTTTGGCAATAACTGAATTCATAGCTGTATCTTATTCTTAGTTGTTTTTTCCCAGTATGGTGATAACCGATTGTGCCGCTTGCTGCATGGTCTGGTTGCTGTCCATAGACAGACGGCGCAACTGCTGGTGCGCCTCTTCTTCGGTAAAACTGTGCTGTTTAATCAGTAGGCTCTTGGCCTTGTCGATTGTCGATAGGCTTGCTAAACGGTCTCTGGTGGTGTCCAGAGCCTTGCGCAAAGACTGAAAAGATTTGAACTGGGCAATGGCAACATCGATCACTGGCTTTACCCGTTTGGCATCAAAGCTGCCCATCAGATAGGCACTGACACCGGCATCTACGGCCTCTTCAATAAAGCTGGGGTCCTCTTCCTCAGAGAACATCACGACTGGTGTCGGGTTGTGAGCATTGATAACCGAAAGACTTTCAAGCACATCACGACCAGGAGATTGCAGGTCAATCAAGATAATATCTGGTCGGTGTTGCTCGATTTGAAATAAAAGGCCAGAGGCGGTCGGCAGGCGTGAGACAACATCGTAGCCAGCCGCCACCAGATGGCTATCAACTATGGCCGCCCGTTCTGGCAAATCATCTACCAGCATCACGCGCACTGACTGTGGAGCAGAAATGGTCATTACTTCTAAAATAAATGCAGAGAAAACAGATTGGGCAGTTGCTCAATGCAACTGCCCAACCAGTGTATTCACTTATTTATCCAGGGTACAGATTAATATTTGGCACTGATGGTAAACCACAGCTTATCTGTGTCCGAAGCATGGGTATCAGCGTCATAGGAAGCATATTTAAGCTGTACGGATAGGCTCTTATTGATTGGGTAGGTAGCTACTACATCAATTTCTGAGCCTAGATCAGCACCGCCGAAATCTGCACTGAAGTCATGATAGAACAGTGCGACCTTGGTTGGCCCCAGCTTGCCCGCCAGTTTTATGTAGGTGTCTTCAACACCATTGGCAGGAGTACCCAAAAACTTGTCGGCCCAGCCCTGAAACTTGTGCAATGTCGCCAGAGGTGTTTTAAAGGCTGCGGTGCCATCGTCACTGCCCAGCACCTCATAACCCAAGGCTACAGAAATAGGCTTCAGAGGCAGAGTCACCTGGGCCATCATATAGTCTGCATCATAGGATACTGGGTTGTCCGCATAATCGGACTGTGTGGCGTAGGCAGCACTGAGGGCAAAGCCGTCAAACTTACCACTGTACTCTACTCCATAGGTGCTGGAGGAGTTGGCTGCAGCATTGGAAAAGTCTAGTAGGTAGGCATAGCCTTTCAGGCTCTGACCTTTGGCAGGAGACATAGAGGCATAGACAATATGGCTATCAGATTCCCAGCGCTTGGCCTGAACTGCGCTGTCCTTGGGCCCGAAGATTCTGTTGACATTCCAAATATAGCTATAGTTTAAAGAGACCGGACCCAGTGCCTTGGAAGACAGGGTCAAAGCATCATAGGTCTGCTCGTTCTGACGGAACCCAACGCCACCCACAAAGCGCTGCCCACCATGCAGGATACGCTGTCGACCCAGCGTGCCTGCAAAACTGCCATCTTTATAGCTCAGAGCTACCTGATTAAAATCGGTACCATCTGGATCAGCCACAATGGGATAGCCGACATTGCCATTGGTTGGGGTGCGATAATTTTCGTCACCGATAACAGTCACATTGTCCATCTCCAACAAGGCGGTTAGACCGTTGTAAGAAGCAGACTTATAGGTCAGTCTGGATTTTAATGTTGATGCATTGGCGTCCTCTGCGAGTCCATCTTGATCGACGAATTCATAACGGTAGCGAAATGACAATGAGGTGTCTCCCTCGCTTAACATCTCTGCAATAGAACTGGCGGTTTCAGCATGACCCATCATAAAAGGTTGAGCACCTAGAATGGCTACTGCAGCAGAGGAGGCTAATCTTAACTTTTTCATATTGGTTCCTGTGGATGTTGATATTCAAAAAAAAGCCCGCGTGCGGGGCCACCCACACGCAGGCTCCGTTGCCTGGCTAATTTCAATTTGTCATGAACCCAAGGGCTCTTGATAGCTAATGCAATACAAGAACTATGCCAAGGTAATAAAATCAATCACTTAGATGCTTGCGCGCAGATTTTCAGCAATAGGCATTGCTGGAGGAACACAAAAATGCACCAGAATATAACCTGGCGAATAGCAAAATGCGCCGTTTTACAGCACGGGGGACATGTTAGAGATAGCGGGCAAAATACTGGGTAACGCGCTTTTCAATAGTTTCGGGATCCGACTGCCAGGCTCTGGCATGGGTTTGACAGGGCGATCGCCACAGCTGTTTGGGTTCATTGGCCGCCGCATAATTTCTCTCCCCATGGGAGAAATCGATCAAACCATCACCGGTGCAATGAATAATAAACACCGGTCGCGGTGCCACCTCTGCCAGCCTATCTTCAGGATTAAGCGCGCCCATATCCAAGCCTGTGCGCAATTCCAGAAGCCAACGGGTCACGGGTAACAGAGGAAAGCTAGGCACCCCAAGGTGTTGTTCGATAATTTCACGGTACAGATCATTTAGATTTGACCACCCGGCCTCAAACACACCGGCCTGTATACGTGGGTCTGCAACCATGGCCAGAACAGAGGTAGCCGCACCCATAGAGACGCCAAACACCCCCACGCTGTGATTACCTGAGCGGCGCTGCAGATAGTCCACTGCAGCTATAACATCATTTTTTTCATAGAACCCCATGGACGAGAACCCGCCCTGGCTCAGGCCACTGTGGCGCAGATCCAAGGCAAGAATATTAAAGCCCGCCTGATGGGTAGCCTTAAACCAACGCATGCCCTCTCGTCGGTCAGCGCCATGACCATGCACAAATATAACCGTCTTTTGAGAATCTGCCGCTGGTACATACCAGCCACTCAGCCTGAGGCCATCATCTGACTGAAAAGAAATATCCTCGAAAGGAAGCTCCAGCTGAGAGGGATCACCGCAGTAGACAAAGTGCTCTTCGCTACACTGGTAAGAGGGATGCATAATATCCGACGCCAGCATCCAGGCGAAAATAAACAGGCCTGCAACCAGCAAACCTGAGACAGTTGCAACCAAAGTGCCCAATCGTTTTCCCATATCTGAACCCATAACTACAGAGTTATCTGCAGCATAGCGGCTTTTAGAAAATATCTTCAAGCCAAGTCTTTGCGATATAGAGACTGTGAATAAACTTGCGCGTCAATGCGCTGCGTCTGTTGTCGACATAGTCCTGATAGCTCTGCAGATAGTCTGGATTACCCGGCGCCACAATCAGCTGCTGCATACGACTGTGCGCTGGCGTGTGGATATCGCCCATAACCACCACATCATTTCTAATATGGTCTATGGCGATATGGGTATAGCGCTCCAGTGTTTCCGGGCGTGTAAGCGCATCCTCATAGGCTAGCTGCAGCTCTTGCTTTACGGCACTGTCACCGTTGCGATAGAGATTGGCAATTGCCCAGGCAAAGTGCCACACCGCGTGATTCCAATCCAGCAGAGTAAAGGGCTCTGTATCATAGAGCATCTCAATATTATCGAAGTACAGGACAGAAATTCTCGCTGCAATCTGGGGAGTGATAATCTGGTCTCTGATCCCCCAAATAGGCAGTTCTGATGTAGACAGCTCTCTGGCGAACTCGGCCTCGGCCACCTGTAAGGTGGCATCCCAGTCAATGCCCTCAATCAGTACCGGCGTCTGGTCATCGAAGCTGACATAGGGCATAGAGGATGTACAGGTGAGATTTTCCCGACCTGGAGAACCAAAGCGCCGATCGCCATACATCTGTTGTTCAACCAGAAGAGGCGTACACCAGTTATCTGCTCTGTCATTTTCGCTGGCGCTTATGGCATCCGGGTGCAACTGCCAGGATCTGGCTGTCGCCGCTACCGAGGGAGGGCTCACCTGATAGGCCAACTGATCGATAAGCAGAGTCCCACAGGACAGGCTTATCTGACCACTGGTAGCCAGCTCAAAGGCATCGGACTCAAAGGTTAGCGATGCATCTCTGATGGCTTGCGGCATAGAGGGTTGGTTCGCGTTATCACTGGGGATTACCAGATAGGACTGAGATTCAACGACCAGGTCACTGGTAATGGCGAAGCTCTGCTGCTGATTATTACTGATCTCACAGCCTCTCAGGTTGATAGCATCCTCAGCACTGTTATACAGCTCTAACCACTGGGGATCGGCCTGTTGCCATCGAGGCATTAACTCGCTGATTACTATCTCCCCCTGCTCTGCCTCTCTTGGGTCTGATTGGCTGCAGCCAGCCAGCAGACAGAGGCTCAGGCTAAGATAGGTAAATTTGGTCCAAACAGTATTTATCATAGGATTATTCTTCAACCTCCTGGGGTGTGGGG
>JBMZST010000007.1:0-18318 GCA_049623265.1 Porticoccaceae bacterium | reverse complement strand
GGCACATAGTCAAAGATAAAGGTAATGCGGTCTTCTTTGCCTTTGTTCATCACACTGTGCTGCTTCTGATTATTAATTTCGTAGGCCTTGCCCACTTCAAAACGAAAGGGTTTGCCATCGATCATAAAGCGCACCCTGGGATTGGTGGTGATAGGAATATGGATGCGGTGCCCGGCATGAAACGAGGGGTGCTTATCAAAATGCGGAGTAATCAGGCCACCGGCAACCAGCTTGGCAGCCATAGCGCGAATAATAGTGCCACCGGGAGGATAGAACTGGCGCAAAATCGACTCCATCAGCGGCATGGCGGTCTCGGCCAGCAGATCCCAGCCAGACTCCCGCGTGACCTCGATATCGGGCCAGCGGTCGGTATCCACAAATAACATCATCAGCGATTGAGTTTGGGCATGCACATCAAAGGCCTGCTGGCGATAGCTATTTTCCAGCCAAAACTGGTCATCGACCGAGAGAATCACATCCCGCAGTGCCGAGCTATCCACTTCACCTAGATCACGCAATGGAATACCTATATCCATGCCCTACCTCGTTCTTGTTGTTGTGGTCGAAAAGATAATCAACATCCTCAGGGGAGTCAAATGGCCGATGCTCGCCGCAAAATGCTAACGCCGGGATCTGACGATTAAATAGGCACCGAACATAATGGCAAACACCGGAAAAAACGGCACAAAAGGATAGTAGGGAATCAGGGTTTCAATCCACTGCATAGTAGCACCCGAGCTGTAGATGACATCGTACATAGCCCATATCTGCTCGGCCCACAGAGACCCCAGAGTACCAATCAAGCCCAATATGATAAACAGCCAGCCCAAAAACCTGGTGGCAAATCCGGCTCTGTGATCGGCGCTCCTGTTGGTGCTGTCGTTGTTCTCTGTCATTTGCAGCTCTCCTGTTTTTATACCAGCTCCATGGCCGCTCTATAACCCTGTTCTATAGCCGCTTCCGTCATGGCATTGGCGGCAGAGTCTGCGTTGGCTATGCTGATGCGGCCAAAGGGCTTGCGAGCAATCATATGGGGATAGCGCTCGTCGTTATCATCCTCATAAATCGTATCGTAAAGTGGGTTGTACCAATAGGAATAACCATGGGCCCAGCGATTCACGGTGATAGCGGCAATATCTCTGGCTGGATCGAAGCCACCTTCCCCGAGCATTTCAGATAACTGTTGGCGCACATTGCGTTCAATCGTTTCAAAAGAGGTGTTGATCAACTCATGGCGGCCAGCGCGGTACTGCTGTTGTGCAGTCAGACCCTGATTGGATTTATGGGGGAAACGCTCCATATGCACAATCACTGGCTCATCTGGATTGGCGGCATACTTATAGTCGCCATAGCTCACCGGAAAGTCCAATGTGGCATTGATATGGTAGCTGCCCGGGCACATCACTGCCCCTATACCCATGGCTTTCCAGGCCTTCCAGTTGCGCAGAGCGACACTGGTATAGAGGATAGGAACCTTGACCTGAAACGCCAGCGCCTCCCGCTGAGCAGCCGGCAGCTGCGGACAAAGCGAGGGAATCACCGAATTATTACAGGCCAGTACCGCGCCTCGCGCCCGAACGAGACTGGCCTGGCCATTGCGGACATAGGTGATATTGACCAAGGGTTCTCCCACTTGCCCGGCGGTTTGCTCAACATTGACCACAGAGCTATTTAAGCGCAAGCGCACGGCTGAGGCTGGCTGATCAAGTTGCTGGTAATCAAACTGGGCAGTCAGCAAATCTTCCATAGTACTGCCGGGAGCCACAGCGGGAATCATGCGCCGCACTAGCTGCCGGGCAATGGAGGCATTGCCATCAGGGAAATGATGGATATAGGGTTCGTCTGCCTCTACTTCAGGCAGACCCGCCGGCTCCCAGCCCGGTAATCCACCGAAAGAAATAGCACCCAAAGCAGATACCGAATCTATACCCACCCCCGAGTCCGAAGCCAGATCCTGCAGCACATCAAATACCTCAGTTTCGGTAATGCCCAGATGTTTGCGGAGAAAATCTCGGTAGCTTATAGAGTACAGATAATCCCATTTATCCTCTGCGGCCACCTCGGCAGTCTGGTCCTCTGTGGTGGTCAGCAAATAAATAAACTGCTTTTTGGCCGCCGCTGAAATCGGCATAGCATCAACCGCCTGCTCGGCGGTTAGGGGGGAGTCTGCCACGGGAATATAGTCCTCAAAACAGCCCAGATCAAAGCGCACCATGCTGGTCACACCCCATTGCTCGCGCCCAAAGTACAGGCCAGCGCCCAGGCCGTGTCGCCGGTAGAAATCCTGGTCATAGGCGGTATCAAACACCTGGATATCCACCCCTAAGTCTGTCAGTAACTGTTTCACCAGATCGGGATAACTGGAGGGCTCCTGCATGGTCTGGGTGCCGCCATAACCAATCAGACGGCGGCCATCGACCTCAAACTCATTGCGTTTGGCATGACCGCCAAAGTCATCGTGATTATCCAGAATAAGAATCCGCGCCTGGGGATGTTCCCGGCGGTAGTAGTAGGCGGCAGTGAGACCGCTGATGCCGGCGCCCACAACCACCAAATCATAGATACCAGGATCGGGCTGGTCCACTGTTCCCCAGCCGCCAACCCCCTGGCGCGCCAACTGGTGAATGACCTCAAAAGAACCCAGATGATTGCCCCGTAAACCGTCCAGCAGAGGGGGGTATTGATAACCCTGGTTGTTAACATTAGCACTGCTGACAAACCCACTAAATGGCAGTGCAGAGCCAGCCGCAACCGCTGCCATGCCCTGCAGCATATCTCTGCGCGATATGGCTCTATCCATACCCAATTTGCGGTCAGACTGTTTCATACATACTCTCAGGCTCGCTCCCTAGGCTGGCTTTTTTACCGCGGCCCTCTCACTGCGTTTCAGCTCTTTCTTGGTCCAGGCCCAGATGCGCAGGCCCCAAGCCAGAAAGCCCACCCAGTAAAAGGTATGGTCAATGGGATGCAGCGGAGTCTCATAGTAATACAGGGCATACCAGTAGACCGACCAGGCATAGCCCCAGAGGTAGTACATGCCAAACTTGTGTAGATAACGCCACTGCTTCGCCGTCAGCCGCTTGCGACCAAAAGGAAAAGAGGTCAGCACCATTGCAAACAGCACCAGATAGCCGCCCACCCCCTCGATGGTATCACTGAGGTTGTAGACCTCCTGGGCATAGTATGGATAGTGCAGTCCCACCATCCACAGGATAAACAGCAGCTGCCAGGCCATAGCCGAGGCAAAGCAAAGACCAAAATATTTGCGATTGCGCGCCAGCCAGCGGCTGAACAGGCTGGGAAAAACGACCTGTAGCGAGGAAGCCATAAAGGCCAGATACAGCCAGGGCACAGACCAGCGCACGGAGTACTGAATCATGGCCGAAATATCGGCGGCCTGGCTGAGGTCCACTGTTGTCATGGTGACTGCAGTAAAACCGCTGACCACCAGAGTGACCAGCCAAAATAGTTTCCACTCGTTAATGTAGGGATTGGCAAACAAGGTCTTAGCATCTGCGGCCATGCGTTTATCTCCCCAGCCCTAGAGGCTGTCCACTAATTTGTAATAGAGCATCCCCAGAGCCACCATCTGATTGCGGAATAGGTGCTGACCGGGAATAGTCACTGGCTTGATATTGGCAAAGATATCGAAGCGCTCCAATGTGCCCGCCACTGTGTCCGCCAGAATCTGCCCCGCCAGATGGGTCACATTGACGCCATGGCCGGAGTAACCCTGGGAGTAAATAATATTGGAAGCCAGTCGGCCCATCTGCGGCACTCGATTAATCGGCACACCAATGGTACCACCCCAGCCAAAGTCAAATTTTGTATTGGCCAACTGAGGATATTTTTTTAGCACATGGGGGATTAGGTTGCGTTTAATCACCTCAGGGTCAGAGCCAAAATAGGTAAAGCGGCGGCCAAATAGCAGGCGCTTATCAGCACTGAGACGGAAGTACTCCAAAATATAATTGGGATCGCAGAGAGCCAGATCCCGTGGGTTAATTTGATCAACCAGTTCTGGAGACAGTGGTTCAGAGGCAATAATAAAACTGTTTACGGGGAACATAATTCCCCGCAGTTTGGGTTCGATAAAGTGGTAGGCATTGCCCGCCAGCACCACAAAGTCTGCACTTACCGAGCCCTGCTCTGTGACCACCCTGGCTCTGGCGCCCCGCTCAATGCGCAGCACTGGAGACTGCTCATAAATGGTTGCCCCCAGGGACGCTGCGGCAGCGGCCTCGCCAGCGCAGAGATTCAATGGGTGAAGATGGCCATTACCCATATTGAGCATGGCACCTATATAGGCATCTGTACCCGTCAGATGCTGAGTTTCCTCTTGGTCGAGCATTCTGTACTCATGGGGAAACTGATATTTGTCGAGCATGTCCAGTTCGATATGCAGGTCTTTAATATGGCGAGGCTTGATAGCCAAGTCCAGATAACCCGTTTTAAGATCGCAGTCGATCTTGTAGGTGGCTACCCGATCGCGAATAATCTTATGCCCGGCCCAGCGCAAGTCCCAGAGCATCGACTCGCCGTCGGCACCCAGGGCTTTGGCAATAGCACTCTCGCCAGATAGGCCACCAATCATCTGCCCGCCGTTGCGCCCAGAGGCGCCCCAGCCGACCCGATTGGCCTCAACCAAGCTAACCTTATAGCCTCGCTCCACCAGATGTAGCGCTGTGGATACACCGGTAAATCCGGCGCCAACCACACAGACATCCGCAGACTGATCACCCTGCAACTGCGGATATTCCGACATCTGATTGCGGCTGGCGGCGTAGTAGGATCCTGTGTGCTGCTGGGGTTGGGTCATGGGTTGAGTCACGGGCTTTGTCGGTGGTTTTTATCCACTGGTCCTCTCAGTAACCAGGGTTGCAACTTTTATCGCAAAAAGTCGGCGGCAATTCCTCCTGTCCTATCGGCCGCCAATTTATGGGGTTTTCGCTGGCACAGATATGGCCTTAGACTCTTGCCAGAAAGCTGCGACGGAACTGTGCCGGGGTCTGTCCGGTGGATTTCTTAAAGGCCGCATAAAAAGCTGAGTTAGAATTAAAGCCCACAGCAAAGGACACATCTAGAATGGAGTCAGCCCGGCCATCCCCCTGGCTCAGCATTCGTTTAGCCTCCTCAATCCTGTAGCTATTGAGAAAGTCAAAAAAGCTCATATGAAAACCAGAGTTGACCGCCTGAGACAGATGGTTAACCGAGCAGCCTACTAGGGCCGCCAGTTTTGGCAGGGTTAGGTCTGATCGCAGAAACACTTTTTCATCTGCCATCAGGCTGGCTAGCTGACGGGTATAACGCTGCAACTGCGCCTGATCCAGGCCAGACTTTGCATATTTTCTCAGTGGTACAGCATCGGATTTGGCCAGCCCCGCACCCAGGGTGCCCACGGAATAGGTCGGGTCGTAGTAATCAGCAATCCTGATAGCACCGTCCCCTTTCAAGCTCATAAACTCGGCGCCAAACCAGTCAGCGGTTTGGGTATCCAGCGACGACATGCGGTATTGAAAAGCAATGGTCGTATCGTTAAATAGCACATCACCAATCAGGTGGTAACTGTGACTGCCAGAGGCAAAGAATTCGCTGAGGTTGGCGACCAGTGCATCGCCAGAGTGCTGCTGATTGGCGGGGATATCGCAATAAATACCGTTTTTTACCAGATGTTCAGCTACGCCTCTGGGATCACTGTGATTCCAAGCGTCTATATAGCTCTCAACAAACTCTACGGCGTGCATTACTACTCACTCCCCCGTCTAATAATCGTTATTTTATGCTGCGTCTCTACTCAATCTGTCGTTAGGATGGCTAAAACAATATCACTACCTGTGTCTGAGAGGCAATATGGCGTGACAATCAGCTCTATCAAACGGATAATTGCGGCCTCAGGTTTACTCAAAATATCAGTATTAACAGGCCGCTTACAGATAACCTCCCAGCACAGCGCTGGCATAAGATAGGCGCCTTGAAATCAGACCAGCTCAGAGAAGGAACAGTATGAATATCGATGGCAAAGCCCTGGCCCAAGAACTACGCGACAGTCTGGCTGTTGAGGTTGCGCAATTGCAACAAGAGCGCGGCATTACCCCGGGTTTAACGGTTATTTTAGTAGGGGAAGACCCCGCCAGTCAGGTCTATGTCCGCAACAAGGTACGTCAGACCAAAGAAGTCGGCATGATAAGCAACGAGATTAAATTGCCGGCGGAGACCTCCCAGCAAGCACTGCTCGATGAACTGGATAAGCTCAATAATGATCCCGCTGTGCATGGTATTTTGGTGCAGCTGCCGCTACCTAAGCATATTGATGAGGCCTTGATTATCGACACGATCTTGCCAGAGAAAGATGTCGATGGCTTCCATCCCATGAATTCCGGCCGTCTGTGCAATGGCGACGATGCAGCGCTGGTGCCCTGCACGCCTCAAGGCTGCGTTTTACTGGCCAAGAAACATCTGGGGGACGATCTCTCCGGCAAACATGCGGTGGTGATTGGTCGCTCCAATATTGTCGGCAAACCAGTTTCCCTTTTATTGCTGCAGGAAAGCTGCACGGTAACCATTGCCCATTCACGCACCAAAGATCTCCCTGCACTCTGTGCAACAGCTGATATTCTGGTAGCTGCCGTGGGACGGCCAGAGATGGTCAAAGCTGACTGGGTCAAACCAGGTGCCACAGTGATTGATGTGGGTATCAATCGTATTGACACTGAGGATGGAAAAGGTCGCTTGGTGGGCGATGTGGATTTCGCCGAGGTGGCGCCAGTGGCCGAGGCCATTACCCCAGTGCCAGGCGGTGTGGGTCCCATGACTATTGCCTGTCTGCTGAAAAATACGGTGGAAGCTGCTCGACGCTTTGGCTAACGGCCTAACCGCGGGATAATAACTTAATCTTATCAGCCCTATCAGCCGCTCTCTCGCAACCAGAGCGGCGGCTGATAAACTGTCACCTCCACACTGTCTCCGGCGTTAATGATGCCCGGCACTTCGACAACACCTACCAGCCCCCTAGTATATTGAGCGGCCTGAGAAAATGCCGTGTCATGAATGGCTTTGCCGGACTGGGTGCTGTGTATGGAGGCCAACTTTTTACCCATATCCAAACAGGGCGGATTGTACTCCTCTACCATTAACTCAGCCCCAGAGGGAAATTTCAGAATACTGCCCTTGGGCAATCGCGATAGCTTAGGCACTCCAGACAAGCAGAGATTGGCGCCCAGGCTGGCTGCCGTCAGAGGTTCGGTTAAATCCATGGCCTGGGTGATGGCCGTCAACTCTTCCACAGATACCGCAGACCACTGGCGCTCATTGCGCCGGATAATACCCTCTGCCTGTTTGTCTCCGGCACCCCAGGCCTCGCGCTCAAAGGAACCATGGCGGTCTCCCACCAGACCATCGAGCTGGGCATCCAAACAATCACAGGGCTGCTTTGACAATGTCTCTTCTGAAGTTCCCAGATAAACAGAGTCTACTTGCCCGATAATCTTATTCATACACTTCTCTAAAACCCAGACTTAAAAAGCAGCTGGTGGTGTGGCCCTGGCCCGATCTGGCGACCAGAATGGACGGTCCTGCATCTGGCAGCGCACGACCTTATTGTGATGACGCAGCTCCTTGCCATAGTAAATCTCTGCCCAGATATCGCCTTTGAGATATTTGCTTTTGATCATGGCCAGGGCAATGTTGGCTTTAACCACTGGCGACCACATGGCAGAAGTCACATAGCCAATCTCGGTCTCACAGGCTTTGTCCGCATAGAGAAATGACTCCTCTGCCGGCTTATTGCCCTCAATATCCAGTTTAACCAGACGGTACTCTGAACCCTGCTTGCTTTCTTTCAGCAGTGCAGACCGACCATTAAAGTGGGGCTTTTTAAAGTCCACCAACCAGTCGAGATTCAGCTCGAATGGCGTCTGATCATATTTATAATGAATGGTCTTAAGCGCCTCATTAAATTCCATGCCTGGCATAATAAAACCGGCTTCGAGGCGCGCCATATTAGTGGCAGCCTCGCCATAGGGTTGAATGCCATAGTCTTCGCCAGCGGCATAGAGGGTATCCCAGAGGGTCAGAGCTAACTCTGGCAATATCCACAGTTCATAACCCAGATCACCGGTAAAGCCCGTGCGCGAGACCATCAGCGGTTTGTCGGTGCTGCCAGCAATATCAAAATGCATAATATTAAATGGCTTGAGGGTCTCAATTCCCTCAAGGCCCATTTTCTTTAGCACCTCGCAGCTTGTAGGACCCTGCAGCGACAGCGCGGCAATCTCATCGGACAAATCCACAATATCCACTTTATCGAAGCCAAAGGCGCTTTTGCGCAACCAGGCCAGCGAGGGACTACCGCAGGTAAGCAGAAATGATTCCGGCCCCAACTTAAAAATGGTGCCATCGTCTACCAGTCGCCCCTCGTCGGTACACCAGCACACATAGGTGACTCGGTCTTCTTTTAGCTTGCTAATATCCCTGGTCACCATGCGATTTAACATGGCCTCAGCATCGGCGCCACTAATGCTGTATTTTTGCATGGGGCAGATATCATAGGTGGCACAGCTATTGCGAATACAGAAGTACTCGTACTCTTCATCATAGTAGTAGTCGGCGAACTTGTAGCCGTTCCAGCTGGACCAGGCCTCGCGAAGATTGAGCTCTGCCTGGCGCGGGTGAAAGTGACTCTGTTTTAGTCGCTCGCCAGCATAGGGGTCGGATTTTTGATTTTTCGCTTTTTTCATCTAATGGCTATCCAGTCTAGGCTACTCGTCGTAGAAATCGTCTTCAGGCACAGTGTTGGGGCGTTTTAAATCCATCAGTATTTCCCGCGCTGCATTGGCACCGCAGGCTGAGGACACGCCGCCGCCCGGATGGGTAGAAGAACCGCACATATACATATTTTTAACCGGCATGCGGTACTGGGCATATCCAGGGAACGGACGATTAAATAACAACTGGTCTATGGTCAGCTCGCCCTGAAAGATATTGCCCTCGGTCAGCCCTACCTCGGCTTCAATTTCAAACGGCGTGCGCACCTCCATATGCACAATCAAATCTTTAAACCCTGGGCTGTAGCGCTCGATCTTATTGACAACGGTCTGGCCAAAGGCATCGCGCTTCTCCGGTGTCCAGGGACCATCGGCCAGCTCCGGTGGGCAGTACTGCACAAAGTTGGACATCCAGTGCTGCCCCGGAGGCGCCACGGTAGGGTCCCAGGCAGAGGGAATAACAGACTCAATAAAGGGGTCATCAGACCAGCGACCGTGCTTCCAGCAGTCGTAGGCGCGCTCCATGGTTTCCATGGAACCTACAAACCCCTGGCCGCCGCGATTGATATAGCGGTTATCCGGCACACCGGTAAATTTAGGCATACCAGAGAGTGCAATATTTACCTTGCCAGAAGAACCGCGTATTTTAAAATTCTCAGCTTTTTCGTAGATACCGGGCGGCAAGTCACCGCGCTCCATACACTGAGTAAAGGTGCGCTTGGCATCCAGATTGGAGACCACAATACCGCTGTATATCTCTTCACCATTTTCCAGCACCACACCCAGCGCCTTGTTGTTTTTTACTAGAATTTTATCTACCCCGGCATTGGTGCGAATCTCACCACCATGCTCGCGCACAGCACCGGCAATAGCATTGGAAATCGCCCCCATGCCGCCGCGGGCCAGGCCCCAGGCACCAATATTGCCATCCACATCACCCATAACATGGTGCAGCAGAATATAAGCCGAACCCGGGGAATAGACTCCCAGGGCTGTACCAATCACACCAGGGCTGGCCATGGCTGCTTTAATCAAATCATCTTCAAAATAATCATCGAGAAAATCTGCCGCACTCATGGTGAAGAAGCGAATATATTCGTAGAGCTCTTTTTCACCCAGAGCCCAAAACTCCTTGGCCAGCCACAGTAGCTCTTTAATATCTCTAGGCCGAAATGACGTCGGGTCTGGCGGAGTGCGCAGCAATGTCTTGCGAATCAACTGGGCATAGCGTGCCAAATCGGCCTGAAAGCGGAACATGGAATCGGCGTCATGGGGCGAGCGCTGACGCAGCTGGTTGTACTCCGCCTCTTCTGAGTGATAACTGGCCATGGTCTCACCATTGTCGCCAAACACCACAGTGCCCAAATAGGGCACTAGTACCAGCCCATGTTTAGTCAGGTTGAGATCGCGATGGATGGCCTGGCGCATCATGCTGCACACATAGGAGCAACTGGAATAGAACCAGCCATCGTGCATCTCTCTGGTGACCGCAGCACCGCCTATGTAGTCATTTTTCTCGACCACCAGCACATCCAGTCCAGCCTTGGCCAGGTAGGCCGCATTGGTTAGGCCGTTATGGCCGGCGCCGATAATAATGGCATCGTATTTTTTCATGGTCTTATTTCGCCCCCAAAATATGCTGGGCGGCATTGTGACCTGGGCCGCCCATTAGGCCACCGCCGGGATGGCTGCCGGCACCACAGAGATACAACCCGGGGATGGGCGTGCTGTACTGGGCGGCTTCGTAGGTGGGGCGCATCATTAGCATCTGATCCATAGAGAGCTCAGTGTGATGCCAGTGACCGCCGGTCACATGGTAGTCTCTCTCTAGGTCTGCCGGCGTTAATAACTCTGCATGCACTATCTGTCGGCGAATATCAGGCGCGTACTTGGCAATACTGTCAATCACCAGCTCGCGTAGCTGATCGCGAGCCTGATCGGTCCAGCCGCCCTTTAAACTGTGAGGCACGTACATCACATGGGCGGAAAGCACATGCTTACCCTCTGGGGCCAGGGAGGGGTCTGCAAAGCTGGGCAGCACAATTTCCATCACTGGCTGCTTGGGGCTCTCGCCGTATTTGGCATCATCAAAGGCAAATTCAATACTATCCATCTCTGGGGCAATAATCATGCGCCCATCGGGGATATCAATACCGGTGAAATTAGGTACAGCATCCAGAGCCAAATGGAGTTTGGCCACATAGCCATCGCAGCGCAGGCGATTAATTCGGTTGGTAAATTCAATTTCCAGATACTTGGCGCCCACCAACTGTAGAAAAGTGCGCTTGGGGTCTGCCGAAGAAATTACCCGGCGGGCCCCGATCTGCGTGCCGTCCTCAAGCTCTACCCCGGTAGCGCTCAAACCCTGACTATCGCCCTTGATACTAATCTTGGCCACGGGGGATTCGGTTCGCACCTCACCGCCGGAAGTGGCAATCACATGGTGCAGCGCATGGATTAAGCTTTGTATACCGGCCTCGGGAATACTATGGGCACCCAGCTGATCTCCGCTCATACGATAGAGCATGGCCAGCACAGTAGCGTTGGGTGAGCGCGGCGCCATTTTAGAACCAATTAGACCATCCCAGCTCAGCACGGCTTTTAGTAGGTCACTGTCAAAATTTTCATCCATCAAGTCTCGCGCCGGCAAGGTAGCCACACGCATAAACTCACCCATGTCCTCTTTGCCCAACAGGCGCAGCTTTAAACCCAGCTGAGCAAAGGTCATTAGATCACCCAGCTTCTTACTGCCAATACGCGGCATGGCCTTTAACCAAAATGGCGATAGCATGTTGGCAAAGCGCTCTAGCAGCTGAAGGTATTCTGTGTAGGTCTGGGCATCTTTATCTGAAACACCGCGAAGGCGATCACCACCCACTGTCACATGATGCCCCTTGTCACTCAGACCTATGGTTGCCAGAGGTGAACCAGGCTTGTAACCATGACCCAGTAAATTTAGATCATCCACAATCTTGGGAGAAAAGTGGCTGAGGCTATGAGCCACTGAGACTTTATAGCCAGAGCAAAACTCTCTGGTCGATGCCAGACCACCCAATGTATCTGCGGCCTCCAGCACCAGTACCGACTGGCCCTTTTTAGCCAGGTAAGCGGCGCAGACAAGACCATTGTGACCGGCGCCGATAATAATATTGTCGTATTGTTGCAAAATGACTCTCTCGTTAGGTCTAAAAACCGTTAATGGCAGACTATTCCTCAGCCCCATAGGCAACCACCGTGCCTATACGCCTAGAAGTCGGGCTGCGGATCGACTAACAATAGCTATGTAGTTAATTCGTTAAGCTGCCTGATTAGCCTCAATAATCTGTTTACGCCAGGCTCGCATATTCATCTCAATCACAAAAAAACCGGCTATCCACACAAACTCATCCCAGGCGAACATATAGTGGCCTAGAGATAGCCAGAAAATAATAAATAGCCAGAGCACTGAGTACAGTAGAAGTTTGATTCTGGCCAGCACCAGGATAATGGGCCCTCCTACAATGCCACGATCCTGCAACCTGACGGCAACCTCAATGCAAAATAGGATCAGTAGCCAGGAGGTTATTTCAGCCAGATCCACCCAGGCATGCTGCAACTCAATATCCAACCCTGCACTATCCTGCACGATAAAAAATGTTGGCGGGTCTATGTAGTAGAACTGATTGGCAGTCGACAGGGTGGCGCAGTTATCAGCAGTTACCTCTGTATATAGCAGGTTGTAAGCGTAGGAAACATCCTGCTCTACCAGCTGACAGAGACTGTTGACTCCCTGAATTAGCACAGCGCTGTTTATCTCTTGTAGATACACTGAATAGGCGTAGAGCGTATGGCCCAGACTAAGGTAGCAGACTATACGCACTAGCTGCATTACTTGAGATTGCCGATGGGACAATGCGTTTTTCGCCAGTAGGTAGGTCTCGACTTCAAACAGCGCCAGCATTGTGATCCAGGCACTCTCTTCAATGGTCACAGCAAAGGCTCTGGTCCAATCTAAGAGGGTGCTGCCCGCGTAGAGGGTATGCCCAGATGTTGTCCAGTCCATCATCACATAAAGCGCAAAATTTATGAGCAGCAGTGAATAGACCACCAGCTTGATGCGCAGGCGCAAAGCCGGCGAAGCATCTTTTAACTGGTCCAATGGGGAGCTGATCACTGGGCCTTATTCTCCTAAAACGCCTGAGGCGGTGTTGCCACTCGCCTTGGGTGCACCCAGAAAGGTTGCTCCGACACCGAGCACTGAGCCCAGGTGGCGCGCCATTCCAGTTCTTTTTGGTAGTAAATTTCGGCCCAGATCTGTCCGGGGGGCAAACCATTGCGGTATTCGATATCAGCCAAGCAGACATTGGTTTTCAGGATCGGCGACCAGCTATAGGACTTAATGGTACCTATGCGTTTTCCCTTTTTGGCATCGTACAGGAAGGAGTCCGCAGGCGGTTTATTGCCCTCCACTTGCAGCTTTACCAAGCGACGCTTTATCGGCTGCTCAGACTCATGGGCCAGCGCTCGCTTGCCGGTGAAATATTGTTTATCAAAATCCACCAGCCAATCCAGACCCAGCTCATAAGGAGAGCGGTCATGATCCGCTCTGATGGTGGATTCCGCCGTATTGAAATCATCCCCCGGCATGATAAATCCAGCTTCAATACGCACCATCTCCAGCGCCGACAAACCTATGGTGCGGATATCAAACAGCCCCTGGTCCGCAAGCGCAAAGATTGCATCCCAGAGGGCCAGGCTGTGACCGGGGTCAACCCAGAGCTCATAGCCCAGGTCGCCAGTAAAGCCTGTGCGCGAGACCACAACCTCAAAGCCATTTAACACAGCGGTATGAATACCAAAAGGTTTCAGCTGTTCCAGGCCAGTCAGACCCGCCGCGCTAAGTACTGAATAGGAAGTGGGGCCCTGCACGGAAAGGGCAGCAACCTGATGGGTCTCCTGCTCGATCTGTACATCCATACCCAGACTCGACAGCAGCAACCAGTCGAGTTGATGGTGCTGGGCGCAGAGACGGTAGTGACCGGGTTGCAGATGAAACAGGGTGCCATCGTCCAGCACCTTGCCCTCATCGTTACACCAAATCACATAGGTCACGCGCCCGGGCTTGAGTTGGCTGATATCTCTGGTCACCAGGCGGTTGAGAAACTTAACGGCATCAGGACCACTGATGCTGTATTTTTCCATGGGCGTCAGATCCATCACACTGCAGGTACTGCGAATAGCAAAGTACTCAGAGGCTACCTGATCACAGACCCTGGGAGTCTGATAGCCATTCCAGGACATCCAGTTCTGGACCGGGCAGTGCTCAAGCATGCGCTCATGGAATGGGGTGGGCTGCAATACCTGACGGAAATCTGGCTTGGGCGTTAAATCCATTGAGGATTCAGACATCAGTAACCTCCCTTTGCCATGGCTATGATTCGCTGGGCTGCATTGTGGCCGGGAATACCGGTTACCCCGCCACCCGGGTGTGTCGCGGCACCGCAGAGAAACAGGCCATCAATAGGCGTGTCATATTGGGCTGCGCCATAGATTGGGCGCAGCATAAATAACTGATCAATGGCCATCTCACCATGGTGCCAATGACCACCGGCAATATGGTATTGGCTCTCGATATCCACTGGCGTCAACATCTCTTGGGCGACAATTTGCTGGCTAAACCCAGGGGCATACTGTTCGATAGTATCAATCACCCGCTGGATAAACGCATCACTACCCTGCTCCCAGCCCTGCTTTAGGTGGTAGGGTGCAAAGGAGGCGGACACTGACATCACATGGTGATCCGCCGGCGCCATTGAGGGGTCTGCAATGCTGGGAATACTAATCTCCAGTATCGGCTGTTCTGAAAACTCACCGTATTTAGCATGGTTAAAGGCATGCTCCACAGAACGCATGCTGGGGGCTACCAGTAGCCTCTGACCCAGGGCCTCTGGCGACAGACCACTGATCTGTGGCAGCCCACTCAGTGCAAAGTGCAGCTTGGCCACATTGCCCTTACTGCGAATACTGTTGACCCTGTGCACAAACATGGCATCCAGTTCTGCACTATCTATCAAACCCAAAAAGGTGGTTTTAGCATCCGCATTAGAGACCACAATATCGGCAGCAATGCGCTCACCAGACTGCAGTTCAACACCACGGGCTGCACCCTTCTCGACCACAACCTGGGCCACCGAAGCACCAGTACGCAGGCTGACACCAGCGTCGAGCGCAGCTCGTTCAAGGGCACTGACCACCTGCCCCATGCCACCGGGGGGCAGGCTAGCCTGGCTATGGGTTTCGCCCCAGAGCCTATGAAGATAGGTCAGTACAGTATTGGGCGTGCGCGGGCCCATATGCTGGCCCAGCACTGCATCTACAGCAATGGCCCCCTTAAGCAAGGGGCTGTCAATAACCTCGTTAAGCACATCATAAATATTAATACCGCCCACCCGCAGAAATTCGCGCATGGATTTTTTGCCCAGACCAAAGCGCAATTTCCAACCCAGTTTGGCCAATGTGGTCTTGTCCACAGCGTCCATATCCTTGAGTCGTGGCGGCTTATTCATTATCAGCGGCTGAAGCGCCTTGGCATATTGGGTAAAGTCGGCTTTAAACTGACGGTAGGCAGCAATATCGGCGTCGGATAACCCCTCCCCTGAGACCTCAGAGCGACCGAGTCGCAAATGCTGACCTGCGGTATCTAAAGCAATAGTCTCCACTGGACTGCCGGTATTTAAACCAGCAGCATCCAACTTTAGATCCGTGCGCACCACAGGACTGAGGGAGTGGAGAATATGGGCCAGACCTGAAACCTGATAGCCCGGAGCAAACTCCCTGGTGCCAGCGGCGCCACCTATCTGATCTCTGGCCTCGATCACGTCCACCTGGTAGCCCGCCTTGGCCAAGTAAGTAGCGCATACAAGGCCATTGTGACCTGCGCCAATTATCAATACCTTTTTGCCGCAGCTGCCAGCCACTCCTGAGGACGATAATCTAGTCATCACCAAAGTCCTCCGGCGTGCTGTCTTTCTTGCCAAGATCCAGCAATATCTCCCGGGCGGAATTGGCCCCAGGCGCCCCCATAACACCACCACCCGGGTGATTGGAGGAACTGCACATATACATGTTTGCTACTGGGCCACGGTACTGGGCATAGCCAGGGAATGGGCGGTTAAACATCAGCTGATCCAGGGTTAATTCTCCCTGAAATATATTTCCCTCGGTCAGGCCCACTTCGGCCTCCAGTTCCCGGGGGGTACGAATTTCTGCATGCAGTATCAAATCTTTAAAATTGGGGCTGTAGTCGGCAATCTGGTTAATCACCGTGTCCCCAAAGGCATCGCGCTTGGCGTCGGTCCAGCCACCCTCTACCTCGGCCGGGCAGTACTGCACAAACACCGACATCATATGTTTGCCCGGGGGCGACATGGTGGGGTCGTACTGGGTCGGGATAACCATATCCACATAGGGGTCTGCGGACCAGCGATCATCCTTCCAATCATCAAAGGCTCGCTCAAGACGCTCAAGGCTATCGGTAAAGTGCATATGCCCCAGGGTGAGTGGCGACCCCTTGGGGATAGCGGGAAACTCCGGCATACCATCCAGGGCAATATTGACCTTGCCTGAGGAACCGCGAATTTTAAAATTTTTCGCTCGGTGAAGAAGATCATCTGGTACGTCATCGGCGTCCATTACATTGAGGAAGGTGCGCTTGGCGTCCAGATTGGAAACCACTACCTTGGCCGAAATTGCTTCTCCAGAAGCCAGCACTACGCCAGTGGCCTTACGCCCTTTCACTTGGATTTTCCGCACCTCGGCACTGGTGCGAATCTCCCCCCCAAAGGATTGCAGTGAGGAGGCAATAGCCTTGGATACGGACCCCATACCGCCGCGGGCGAAACCCCAGGACCCTACATTGCCGTCCACATCGCCCATGGCATGGTGGAGCAGCACATAGGCGGTACCAGGGGAGTAGACGCCAAGCCCAGTCCCAATAATGCTGCCGCCAGAGAAGTGGGCGAGAATAATATCGCTCTCAAAGTACTGCTCCAAATACTCGGCAATCGACATGGTAAAGAAGCGAATAAACTCATAAATCTGACTTTCGCTCAGTTTGTAAAACTGCTTCAGCAGATAGGCGAACTCCATGGCATCACGGATCTTAAATGAGGCTGGGTCTGGTGGCGTGCGCAGCAGAAAACCGCGGATCAGTCGACACCATTTCATCAGGTCTGCATCAAAGCGGATGGCTGCGTCGGCGTCGCGCTTGGAGTGGCGCATAATTTCCCGACGCCTGATATCCGACTGATGATAGCTGCCAAAATAATCACCATTTTGCATCAGCGAGACACTGCCTTGGAGGGGAACCACCTCCAACCCATGACGACCGAGATTTAGGGCCTGGTAGATCTCTGGGCGAAACAGACTGCATACATAGGAGCAGTTGGAGTACTTCCAGCCCTGGTGTAACTCCAGACTGGCTGTGGCGCCGCCTACATAATCATTTTTTTCCAATACCACCACATCGAGCCCCGCCTTGGCGAGAAAAGCCGCATTGGTCAAACCGTTGTGACCAGCCCCGATAATGATCGCATCGTATTGTTTCATGTACGCACGCCAATTTTTTTATGAGTATAACCAGCAACAGAGTGCCGTCTTTAGTAGCCTATAGGGTGAGAAAAGCAGCCGGCGCTCAGTCTAAATCAATGTCCCGGTGCAGAGCGGCGGGCACTCTGTTGCGACGCGCCAACTGAAGTGCCGGGCCCTGGGTTAAGGCCAACTCTATCGCCTGGCCCCCTTGTTTAAACCAAACTTTATTTAGGTCGGCAAACTCAGTCTGCAGAGAAATATTGCCAATGGTCTGCTGCAGGCCCCAAGACCAGACCGAGCAATTAATACTGCCCACCTGTTGCTCAGTCTCACCAGCCACCGCGGCAAAAACCGGCGCTCCGTCCTCAGGTTTAACCCTGCTCGGGGTGCTCATACTGCGCAACACAAAGCGCTGGCCGCTTTTTTGTTGCTGACGCAGCGCAGCTCTGCCAACAAAATCATCGCCATCAAGTTTGACCAGCCAACCCAGCCCCACTTCGTAGGGCGTACGATTGAAATTTGGATCGGGATCGAGCTCGGTGGCAAAGTCCCAACCGGCAACCACAAAGCCACCCTCCAACCTGCAGGCTTCCAGGGCGCGCAAGCCATAACCGGGAATAGCTATTCCCAGATGCTCTCGGGCCTGTTGAATACTCTGGATAAATGCCTCGGCTTGATCAGGAGACAACCAGCACTCATAACCCAGATCAGCGGTAAAGCCCATACGCGCAATCTTGATGGTGCCCCGGGCAAACTCATAATCAGCTACCGCAAAGGGCGCCAGCTGCTCAATATCAACAAACCCCATACTGGAGAGCACTGCTGCAGACTCTGGCCCCTGAATAGCCAGCCCGCACCAGTCATGGGTGCAGTTGTGGATATGCACATCGGCGGCCGCTATGCCCAGTTGGCGGCGCAGTGACTGGAGGTAATCGCTATGATCTATATCCGAGGGCATCAGTAGATAATCATCCTCGGCAAATTTGTA